>JAISUH010000057.1 GCA_031272205.1 Dysgonamonadaceae bacterium
ATCTTCGTTTTGCGGACTGTTGAAAACCACGACGTCGCCTGCTTTCGGTTTGCGAAAGCCGGGCAGGCGGCGGTAGCCCCAATCTCTCTTTGCATCGGCTTCCCGCCACGATTTGATATGCGTAAATCCGTTGATCAGCGGAATGTCGGCCCAACGGGCAGGCAATCGCCCGCCGTAAGTCAGTTTGTTTATCCACAACCATTCACCCGGTTTGATAGTCGGCTCCATGCTGTTGAAAGACACTTTGCAAGGCTCTCCGATTACGGTGCGTATCAAAATGGCAAGGCCGATGATGACAAGAAAAAACACCACGACTTTTCGGATTCGTTTCAACCACTTTTTCATTCTCTCTGTTTTTTAGAATACAGTATAAAGATATTCGAATATTGTGAATAAACCTGATAAAATCGGTCTAATTTTTCTATCCAAACCGGAATGCTGCGGTATTCGACCCGAAAACCCTGTTTTTCCAAATAATCGGCCTCGTGATAGCAAGCCAGCAACATCACCAAATCGTTATTTTGCAGACGCTCATCGGAATTTTGAGCTAAGACATTTTGAAGATTTTTGACCGATACCCTGTCATTGCTGTAAAAATGGGGCGTTAACCCTTTTATATCGCCCAAGGTATAAGGGTTGCTCCAAGCAATGGTGTATAAACGAACCTGTTCGTAATTTTTGTCGAGATAGCGCAACATTTCGATATTGCCATCGGAGGCGGGCTTAAACATCAGCAAAAGCAAACCACCCGCATTGACAATCATCATCACAACGCACACAGGCAGTGTAACGGCCCTGAACAATTTTGTTTTCCATTCGGGCAATAGCGATTGATACGCCATGATCAAAACAAAGGGTATGAAATTGACGGTCGGAAACAAAAAACGCAATTCCTTGTGCGCAATCAGCGAATGAACAAGTATAAAGGGGACAAGGCACCAGACTGCCGGATTTTTGGGTTGAAAAACCACAAAAACAACTAAGGCAACCACAATCAGCCAACCAATCAGCGGTGTTGGGCGACTGACCATGTTTTCGAAATAATAATACCACGGAGAAGCGCCAAAATGGGGAGCCATTTCATCGATTAAAGTGGTTTTGAAGTAGTTCCAAGGCGCAAAAACAACATTCCCGTAATACCACGAATCCAGTAAGGAACAGGCTATTACGGTTAATGCGCCCCCCGAAAGCAAATACAGCAAATGGGCGGTTTTTTCCTTTTTTACCCATATAAGCCACAGGAAAAGCCCCAACAGAGAAATGCCCGTTTGATAACGAAACTCAAAGCAGAAAGCCCACAACACCCCCATTCCAAAAAAATACATCCGTCTTTGGGGACGACAATCGGTCGTTTGTACAAGAAAAGCCACCACAAGCAACAGCAAAAAACCGGCCCATGCCTCGGAAGAAAAACGCACATTGATGGCAGGCAAAAACCACAACAAACACGAAAGCGCGACAAAAACGATCCGGTATTTTTCTTCAATTTGCGGCTTTACCGCTCTGATAAACAGCCTAATGCAAAACAATGCAAAAAGACAGGATATGATGCGTAAAACAGTTGCCTGCGAAAAAGGATTGCCGATACCCAGAGCGTTGAGCGTTTCGAAAACAAGCAAGGCTATCATCGGTTGCAAAGTGGGACGCATTTGTGAGTCGTACTCCCAGCAAAGGTCGCCGCCGGTATTCCAGCCGCCTTTCAAACCTGCAAATTCAATGATTTGATAATGCTCGTCGGGGTGGTGATAGCCGGTGCTGTTCAGCGCCGTGGTCAGATATACAACGACAACGACAGCGCCCAATAACCCATACTTACTTTTTTTGCTCATAATCGTTCCGCAATTCCAGCATTTCTTTCAGTTCCTGTTTCAAGGTATCGGTATCGTGCCAAACACGACTGCGCAAATTGGCATAAATGCCCATATACAACAAAAAAGCCGTCAGCGCCGACATCAGCATGAATTTGTATCGACGGTATTTTTGCCCCCATTTCACGGCATACCACGCAAAAATAAATCCCGCGCCAATGATGGAAATATAGGCATAACGGTCGGCTACCACCGCAAAACGCGAAAGCGAAATCAGATGCAGCGCCACCGCGATATGCAATACAAAAAACAGCAAACCCAGCCGCAAAGCTTTGTGCACCGCTATTATTTTCCAAAAAGAAACGACCATGGCTATCAAAAACAAGGGGTACAGGAGCAGCCACTCGGGCAAGGCTTCGCCCACCGTGGAAGGGAAGGGATATAAATACGACAGTTTGAAAGGCGCAAACGACTTGACAAGGTATTCAAACAACGAATAACAGGCATACACCACCCGTTGCCACAACGGATAAGTGGGACCGGTATCGGTAAGCAATCCGCCCGTTTGCGAAAGAATAGTGAGCAAACCGCCCGCCACAGCCAAAAACAGAAAAGGAGCGACCTGCAACCACAGTTTTTTGTCTTTCAAATTGTAATGGGCTGCATAATAGATGATCAGCAACCACACAGGAAAAGTTACCGCCTGCTCTTTGCCGAAAAACGAAAAAACAGCCAGCACTATCGAAACTGCATAATAACGCCCATTTTTTCTTTGCAGAAAAAGCAAAAAGGCGTAGGTTCCCGCAAGGTAAAAGAACGCATAAACCAACACTTTCGACGCGCTCACCCAGGCCACCGACTCCACACCAATAGGGTGGATGACAAAAAACAGAGCCGTCAGGAAAGCCACCCAACGGGCCGTTCCGGCAGGCGTTTGGGGGGCACAGCGTTCAAGCAGTTTTAACAGGCAAAAATACACCATCAGCGCGTTGCCCGCGTGCAAGACCAAACTTGCCGCGTGAAAAGCCCCGGGCTGATAGCCAAACAGCGAATAAAGCGACAGGTACAGCAATTCGTTAAACGGCGCATACTGCCCGTGATAAAATTCCGTGAATATCGCCCAAAGATTGGCCGGCGTGAATCCTCCCTCGGTATATGCGTTCATCACCACCCACTGGTCGTCCCAGTTATACAGGAAGTTGTTCGACAAAATCGGGAAATAAACACACACTCCTGCAATAATCAGTATGATGGGGTGGAAAAAACGGGAGGAAACGATCTCTTTCATAAGAATTCCTGAATATAAGAAAAATACTCGTTCGTTAAATCAGGAAAATCCACAATCGGCTGAAATGTGTGTTGCATTACAAAAGTGGTATCCATAATCCAAAAAAATGGTTTATACTGTTCTATCATTTGATGCGAAATTGTTTTTTTACAGTTATACACCGGATAATTTACTTTATTTTGTTCCAACCACAGATGAGCGTCTTTTTCTTTTTTGAAATTTGTCAGTATGATAATGTTTTTTGCTTGTGGCATCTTCTTTTGCAATAAATTATATTCAAAAATCCCACAATTTACACATTGTTTTTTCGATAAATACAAGACCAATTGAGTTTGATTTTTTATCCTTTCGACAATATTTTTATGTTCAGTATCGGTACAGTTGTGAAAATCTTCAGGATGAAAAACAACGCTGTTTTCTTTGAAGTTTTCTATTGCAGATTGTTTTAAGCGATACACATCACGACTTAATATTTCTGTTTTCTTCTGACTGTTTAAATGTAAAAACAAGATAAACATTAGTGTTGCAGCAACAAACAATATGATTTTTAAGTGCTTCATTTTTTCTGTACCCCTTTATTCGGACAAAAGTTTCTTGATGTTTGACAAATACTGTTGGGTAAGTTCCGGATAAGCCTTATCCGGAATGTAAAAGTCTGAAACAGTCATATCCGGATGCAGTACAAAATAATATGGATTATCATAATCTTCTGCTATCCAATTAAAAGCATTTTGTGAAATACGAAAAAGGGGTAAATCTATTTTGTTCATTTTGATAAAAGTTGTATAATACTTTCTTATTTGATAAGAACAAAAAATAACAACTCTTTTTTCGTATTGATTGGTAAACATTCTCTGCAAAATTCCTATTTCAGATTCATAACAAGTGTTACAATTCAATTCTGAATATCGGTAAATGAGAACAGCGTTTTTTTAACCATACTTGATAATTTATGCTTTTTATTATCAATATCTTCGCAAAATATATCCGGAGCAATAATCCGATACATTTGCTGATTTAGATTCATATTGAGATTGCATATCTCTGCCTTTTTTAATGAATCTTTTTGAATAACCTGTTTTTGTTCCCGTTTCATTTGTTCCGAATACTTCTTATTCAGAATAAAAAGAAACAACGTCGAGCATCCTATAATCAATACGATGATTCGTGTTTTATTTTTCATTTACATTATAAATAATTAATACCGGATTATCATCGTCTGAAAGTTTATTTACCATTTCCAAATATTTTTCTGCAAAATTCTGATTTTTAATGGTCTTTTCGTCAAATGGATAAACATGTCTTATCATTTCAGGTGAATGGACATTGATTAGTCTGTCATTTTCCATCATAGCGTGAGACGTACTCAAAAAAACAGGGAAATCACCAAACTCAGGGATTACAAACATCTCGCTTGTAGTAACTGTTTCTTTTTTCAATTTGTCATATATCACTCGAAATGTGTTAGAAATATCCAAAATAATATATTGAGATGTTTCCATGATTTGATTTGCACCCGTCAAATATTTTTCAGCTATTGCTGTTTGCAAGGCGGTTCTACCATCACCAATGCAGAATGACTTTGGTAATTTTCTTTTTGGAATATCAATTTGGTAGCGTGGATTTATTTCTTTTTCATCTTGCAGAATCTCATATATAACATCTTCGGTACTGAATAAAATCAATGCTCTGTTTTGATACAAAGAGTAATAATTTTCTAAACCCCAACCACGATGAACTCTTTTATCTTTTGAAAAAGGTAAGAGACGCTCTACTTTTGTTTTACCTGTTTCAAGCGTAAAAATATGATAATTCCCTTGTTTCGAATCACTCCAATCATTTACAATAAAATATTTTAAATCATCAAAAGTAAAAAATGTACTTCCCCAAGTATTTTGCAAAGAAACAGCACCAATATATTTTCCTTCAAAATCGTAGAACATGATCTTATTCAAAACGGGCAGTAATACTCCTACTTTATCTTTTAAAATCACCATATCATTTACAACAGGCGGATATTCGCCGGGTCCCTGACCCAAAGCATGAATTTTCGAATGATAACTGCCATCTTTATTGAAAACAAAGACACTGGTAGTAAGTTCATCATATACCAATATCTTATCTTCTCTTATATGAACTTTTGTAACTTCTCCAATTAAACATTCCTGATTTGTTTCCAATATAACTATCTCTGCCGAGTTGGGATCCACTAAAAACGAAACATCCACTTCTTCTTTTGCTTTTTCTATATCTGCAACAATTATTTCCAAATCAAGTACATTGTTTTGATGTTTGTTTTGGCAGGCGCCACCCATGAGACTTATAACTAAAAGTAGAATCGATAAATTTTTCATGTCAAATAATATTTAAAAAATGTGTTAGACCTATTTTTATATTGATAAAAAAACATCTAACACATTTTATTTTCACAACTTAATGAGACCCTGTAGATTGATGACAAGACATAGCCCAGCAACCATCTCCTTTGTATGGACAAAGAGTTCTTATCCCGTCGATTTTTTTTGTTTGGTAATTTATCCCACCCTTTATATTATTTTTGTCCATATACACGGTTCCATCAGCAGCAATATAGGTTTCTAACATACAACGTTCGGGCCTTCCCAATAAATGTTTAAAATAGTCAGGATTTCCCCAACCTTCGTTATTTGAACCCGGACCCGTTGTACCTCCGCCACCTGTAGAGCTGCCACCATCACCGACAAAAGTTAAATTGGTGCTGCCTCCACCACCTCCGGTCGTGCTACCGCCGCCTGTTGTACCACTCTGCGCCAAGACTTCCGAATGTAAGGTTTTGTTGTCCATCACGCCATAACCGTTCAGGGCGTGCCGCACATTGAAATACACGGCCGTGGCCAAGGTCAGGCAACCCACTATGGTTGTTACTTTTATATTTTTCATTTTGTATTGGTTTTATTTTCTATTAAAATTTCAAGATATGTTTTGTGTTTTTTGCGGTTGGAGCCAAAACACGGGGCTGAAATGAAGTTTTTTTGTTCTCGCCCGCCGGTAATCAACCCCTTACCGGCAGGCTTTGCCGCCAGCCCTATGCCGCCCGCACCGCCAAAAAACTTGCCGGAATTCCGGGAAAAAGAACAGGAACTGTTTGCGTAAACGATTGTTTTTTAGTATATCGCGCGTGAAGAGATACGTCTGAGTTACACACACACACACACTAAAAAAATATCGGGATTACACCAACTATTTCGTGTTAAAAAAACGTGTCGCTTTGTCAGAAAAAGTGTGTTCATAATTCTTTATTCGTTTTGACAAAGATAAAAAAAAATACATTATACATCAATTTTCAGGTATTAAAAATGCGAAAAGCTGCCCGATTTAAACAGACAGCTTTTAATCGTAAAAGTTTTACCGTGCAATGCCGCGCATCGCACAACAGTTTCAATTCAGACTGACGAAAAGTTCTTTTTCTGCTTCTTCGAAAAGGACTTTCCCTTCACGTGCCAACCAACCCAATGCTGCATACAAATCTTTTTCAGTCAGTTTCGATGCTTTTTTGAGTTCTTTTACTTCTTTGCGGCCGGCTCCATCAAGCAAGCTCCAAACTTTTCCGGCATTACTTCCAATTTTTTCAATCATTTTAGTTCAATTAAAATAGTTCATAACCTAATTAACACCGCAAAGGTAGCGTATTTCAAGTTAACCGGCAAAAATTAAGGAAGTAAATCGAACTAAACAACTGACATTCTATTAAAGAAAGCGCCCGTTATTTATTCTCTAAACGTTTTGGGATAGGGCTTTCAACACATCTCCCACTTGGCGGATAAGCGACAATCGGCCATCGTTATAAATGACAAAATCCGAATGTTCCGCCTTCATTTCGTCCGGTATCTGGTGCATCGCCCGTTGTTTTATGCTGCTCTCACTCACACGGTCTCGAATGCTTGCCCGGTCAATCCGTAAATCGAGCGGCGCATAAACCGTAACAATTTTATCGACGACAGAGCTGAATTTGGCCTCGAAGAGCAAGGCGGCATCCAATGCAACAACCGAATAACGGGAATGTCGAGCGGCCCATGCCTCAAATTCATTCTTCAATTCGGGATGGATGACGGCGTTGGCGGCCTCAAGGTTTCGAGCATCGGAAAATATGATTTGTGCTAATTTTTTACGGTCGAGCTTGTCTCCGACGTACAAATCATCACCGAACAGACGCGTCAACTTTTCGCGGATGACGGGCGATGTATCGTTCAGTTTTTTAGCCTCTACGTCGGCGTCATACACCGGCACGCCGTTGAGTCGAAACAACTCTGCCACGACAGACTTGCCGCTCCCGATGCCTCCCGTAATACCCATTTTCGTCATTGCGGCTTGCGGTTAATCGGTTTCGAAAAGAAACTCCACCGATGTGGGTGAGATACGCACAGACCTTACGGTAGAAGGCGAATGGGTCAGTTCCAAATCCACACGTCCGTTTTTGTTCTTATTGAACTTATTGTAATCGAGCACAATACTGAAATCGTCTGCCGATATTTTCTTGTATTCTTCGATCGTTACCGAAAACAAAACGTTCACTTGCGAAGGGAAAAATTTCACGTCCATGCCCTGCGGCATATTTTTTGCCTTGACGGGAATTTCGAAGGATTTTTCCGTAAATTCTTCGATGGGAATATAGATATCCACCTTATTCGGCACAAATTTCACGCCTAACACCGCTTTTATTTTGATGGGGAGCTGCGACGTGGCTTTCAAATTGTCGAAAACCGTGTATTCGGTAACGGCTTTCGACAGTTCGCTCAATTGTTTTTTGGAACCATAAGCCATTACCGTTTCGGGGAGAAAGGTCGCGCTGTCTGCAACAAGATTGGCGCGGCTTGTGGTTATTGCACCGTCGAACATCACCGAAAGTTTTTTGCTTTCGAGTTTCGAAGTGTTCAATGAAATAGTCATGGGATAATAACCCAGAATCTTCGAACTGGGGTAAAGACGCGACTCTATCAACTGTTGGAGTTGCGCCCCCTGAAGGTTGCCGGTTTTGCTCTTCCGGTTTTCTTCGACGTCTATTTCTAACGAGTCTCTCAAAAATAAATCGTAACGAAAGATGGCCGAACCTCTGTCGTTGACCCTCACCTCTATGAATTTCGGGGGATCGCTGTCGAAAACAACATTATCGGGTATGTTGACGTATTTTATGGGGATTCGGTAGGTTCCTTCCACGCTGCGCTCAAAAAAGAGCGTCAGCCAAAAAATGAACGCAAGCAACAGGAAAAACAAAAAAGAGAACAGATTTTTCCACGGCATAGTGGAAAAAAACGCCTCTGTTTTTGTAATCCATTCGTTTATGGCAGGTTTTATTTCCATAAATCAGGGCCTGCGAGGGAAAAATACCCGATTATCGGGCGTTTGCGTCTGTAGATGATGCGAAAACCGAGCTCTTCTCGAACTTCAATTTCACGCCGTCGGACACTTCGACCAGAAAATAAGTATCGCCTACTTCTTTGATGCGTCCATGGATTCCTCCGGCGGTAACCACTTTGTCGCCCACCTGCATGGCTTCACGTGCTTTCTGCAAATCTTTTTGCTTCTTTTGCTGCGGACGAATCATGAAAAAGTAGAAGATGGCAACGATGGCCACCATCATGATAATTGTTGAGGTCATACCGTTTCCGGCTCCGCTTTGCGCTTGTAATAAAATGCTCATATTCAATCGTTTTTAAGTTTATTGTTTAGTTTTTGAAAATAAGGTTCGTTTTTTTCACGTCGTTCACAATGGCATCCAGAATCCCATTGACGAAGAGGCCGCTCTTGGGTGTGCTGTAAGACTTTGCAATCTCTATATACTCGTTCAGCGTAACGTTTGTAGGAATGGTTTCGAAAGAAAAAATTTCGGCAAGGGCTACTTGCATAATCACCATATCCATAAACGCGATGCGTTCGAAATCCCATTTTTCGGTATATTTCTCAATCAGGTCGCGATATTTTTTCTCATTCAATATCGTGTCGCTGAAGAGTTTCATGGCGTATTGCCGGTCTTCGTCGTCTTTGAACATCGGGAGCAAGGATTGTCCGCTTCCGTTTTGTTCGGAAAACTGTTTGATGGTTTTCAGGACAAAGGTTTCCACAATTTCCACGTCATCGTTCCAATAGATGCTTTCGTCTTCGAGAATATCGTCCAATTCCTCGTTGGCGTATATGAACTGCTTGAAGGTTTTTCTCCAGAACTCTCGATCGTCGGCATACGAGGGATCTTCCAGCGCAGAATAGGTCTGATACGTCTCCGAAGCGAGGATTTTATCCAACAGGTTTTTCACGAAAACCTCGTTTGCATCCCACGACATGGGGCGCTCCGCCAAATAGTCGAGCAATTGCCTGTTGTTCTTCAGATGCAAAACAAACTTGTTTTCAACCAATTTCGTATTCGGATGAAGATCGTCCTCCGTGGGAAGAAATTTATTCCGCTTTGTCTCGATGCGATTTTCATACGCACGGGTCAATTCGATCATCAACAAAAGCAGATAATAATAGAGATCGTATGACTTCTGCAACCCAAATAAAAGTTCCTTTTCTGCGTTCCGCAGCTCTTTATTCGTATTCTGATACCATGAATAAACTATCTGTACAACCCTTATACGAATTAAAATCCGATTTATCATTTTTTCTAAAGAACAGTTTTCCGGCACAAAAATAGGTATTTTTTTCGAAATGCCGATGCAAAAAGGAAATAAAAGGCGGAATAAATAGTTGCAGGGGCAAAAAATTTGCCTTGCTCCGCGCAAGATAAACGCCGGAGCAAGGCAAATCATCCGAAACACGAGCCCTAAATCAGTCTAAGGGGCGTGTTTTACGGACAGCACTCTTATTAAGGCGCTGTTGTAAACAAGATATCAAACGAAGCGCTTTCACCGTTCACGCCCGTGCCTCTCGATTCATAATCAAAACTATACGTATGAATACGATAAGGATGCTCGGGTTCAAATTCTACCGTTTCGTCCGTCCAATCCCACATTCGATAAAGGGGTTTGCTGAAATCGACGGTCAATTTCATCTTGTCGTTGGACATTTGATTCGTTACTCTGTAAAAACCGAGTTCTTCGTTGGTTATGCCGTCCCTTAGAACAATGTGAAAATCAGGATAATTCCACGTCGATTTTATGGGTTTATCCCATTCAACCGTCAATTTAGGCGGATTGGAGACGTTTACATCGTAATTTTTGGGAGAAGTGCGCACCTTGCTTTTCCACATCAGGGGCGGATATTGCCACCACGTCGGCTGCACGCCTTTGCAGGTACCCGTTGCACCCGGATAAGACACAATCGAACCGTGTATGTAGTCGTAATACCATTTCGACAGGCGTTCTTCGCCCCACAATCCGGTATTTTGGTCGGTATAGGCATATTCGTTAGTGTCGTTATGCAGGATAGGCATCGAAAACGACGAATGGATCGTGGGGAAATAACCTTCTATCTGGTGGCACCATTCGTGGACATAAACGTTTGTGAGGAAGCGTTTGGTATCCGGACTGGGGTCGAGGCCGCCATAACTCATGGAACAACCGTTGCTGCAGAACATAATCCACGATGTGCGGCCGGCGGTTATACCCAACCAGCGAACATTGGGGATGTTGGTATAATCGATCGATAGAATCAGGCCGTCGTAATTCTCTTCGGGTTTCAGCCTAAACCTGTCAGCAAGGGGAATTTGCCCGCCATAAGTACTATTATTGTCCCCATCGAAATTGGTTATCGGATTTTGCAACACGTCAATCGTTATGTCAAGATCGAGATATCCGGCAGCCGCATTCTCTACAAATTCTTCGTAACGTGCTGCGTATTGTTTGAGGATTTCTATTTGTTCATCAGTCATCTGTGTATGGTAATGCGTACCATTGATTTCGGTATCGACGGTCGGGCAGATCAGCCAAAGTATCTTCCACACGGTAGGTTCACTCGGCAGCGCCGTTTTTACGGTAACCACACAAGTAACTTTCTTATAGCCCACCGTAGCTACAATATTAGCTGTACCTTCGCTCACGGCGGTTATTTTACCGTTATCGTCCACCGTAGCGACCGCCTTTTTGCTGGAAGCCCATGTTACGGTTTTGTCCGTGGCATCCTCCGGCAGAATAGAAACGTTCAATGTTTCCGTATCTCCGACCGTCAATTCGAGTTCGGTTTTACTGAGGATAACATCCGTTACCGCAATGATTTTTTCTGCAACGGTAACGGTACAGGTCGTCGTTTTTCCGCCAGCAGTGGCCGAAATCTTGGCGGTTCCGACACTTTTGGCGGTTACTACACCGTTTTCCACACTTGCAACGTTTGCATTATCGCTTGCCCATGTTACGTTCGCATCCATCGCATTGTCCGGTAAAACCGTTGCCGTTAATGTTCTCTTTTCTCCTACTTCGAGCGAAAGAGACGTTCTGCTCAAATCAATACTTGAAACGCCTACTACTTTCAGCTCATTGTTTCCACAAGCAATCCATGTTACGGTTGACAGCTCTACCACGAACAGTAACCCTAAAAACCAAAATATTTTTCGCATTTTTCAATCCTTGATTCGTGTCGGACGCAACTTTAAAAAATGAATAAATAAAACTAAAAATTAAATTGTCAATCAGGGCATTTATTTACAACATTGTGTTTTACAGATATTTAAAATAAAAAAATATGTGTAACAAAAAAAGTTTTTTTAACCTGATATATAAACAGTGGCAAAATTACAAAAATATTTTTAAACGCCAAACAATGACCGCAAACATTAGTGCAAAAACAGCTCTCCGAGCCATTTTTTACATCGATAGAATGAATTTTTTCGATCAAAATACTCGCAGGTTCTCAGGTATCCGAAAAATATCGCTATTTTTGCAATTCCATGAGTAAAAATAAAATCATATTAAAAACCTGAAAAATAATGAGAACTCTTTTTATTTCAGCGCTGATTGCCCTATGCACCGCAACGGTGTCGGCTCAAAAACAATCGGTCGATGTGCCGAACATCATTCCCGAACCGGTATCCCTGTCGGTTGGCAGCGGTCGCTTCGTATTACCGGACAATGTGCTTATCGCGGCGCCATCGAAAAACGAAGAAACAGCTTTTACCGTCGATTTCCTGAAAGAAAAATTATCGGTCGCTACGGGAAAGCACGTGCGTGCAGACGCGAAAGCGTCTAATGCCTGCATCGCATTATCGTTGAATAAGAAATACGACGCAAAAATCGGGGACGAGGGCTATGCCCTTTCCGTAACGCCGACAAAAATTACCCTGACGGCAAACAAGCCCGCCGGCTTATTCTACGGTGTGCAAACCTTGTTACAACTTTTCCCGCCGGAAATCGAAAGCAAAGAAAAAGCGGAAAACGCAGCATGGGAAATTCCCGTGGTGGAAATTGTCGATTATCCCCGTGTCGGATGGCGCGGTTTGATGTTTGACACGGCTCGCCATTTTTTCACGGTAAACGAAGTGAAACAATACATCGACACAATGGTGCGCTACAAATACAACATGTTTCACTGGCACCTGAGCGACGACGAAGGCTGGCGCATCGAAATCACAAGCCTGCCCAAGCTGACCGAAATCGGCGCGTGGCGCGTGGAGAAAATCGGAACCTTCAACTATTTCTCCAATCCGCTACCCGACGAACCGAAGACCTACGGCGGGTTTTACACGCACGACGATGTGCGCGAAATTGTCCGCTACGCCAAAGAACGATTCGTGAATGTAATGCCCGAAATCGATGTGCCGGCTCACAGCCTCGCCGCCATAGCATCTTATCCGGAGTTGTCCTGCACTCCCGGAGCAGAGAAATACAACGTTCGCGCAGGCGAACCGATAATGGACTGGAATTTTTCGCCTCCAAGGGCTTTTGTCGATAACACGCTTTGCCCGGCCAACGAAAAAGTGTACGAATTTATGGACAAGGTGATGACCGAAATCGCGCAGCTGTTCCCCTTCGAATACATCCACGTAGGCGGCGACGAAGCGCCCCACAACTTCTGGGAGCAAAGCCCTCAGGTGCAAGCCTTGATGAAACGCGAACGATTGACAACCTATCCGCAAGTGCAATCCTATTTCGAAAAACGCTTGGAAAAAATCATCCGGGCAAAAGGCAAAAAAATGATGGGCTGGGACGAAATTCTCGAAGGCGGCATCACACCGACAACCGCCCTGATGAGCTGGCGCGGCGAAAAACACGGTATAGAGGCCTCCAATTCGGGACACTACGTGGTCATGAGTCCCAGCAATTTCGTTTATATCGATCTGATGCAGGGCGATGCATCTACAGAGCCGCCCGTTTACAACTCGTTGCGGCTGAGCCGAACCTACCAATTCAACCCTCTGCCGGAAGGGGCTAACGCCAAGTACATCCTCGGCGGACAAGCCAACTTGTGGACAGAACAAATTTATAACCTGCGCCAAGCTCAATACATGACATGGCCACGTGCATTCGCTGTCGCCGAATCGGTTTGGTCTCCTCTCGAAAAGAAAGACTGGAAGCGTTTCATCGAAAAAACAGAGAACCATTTCAAACGCTTCGATTTCGCAGAAATTAAATATTCGCCCGCCATGTACGACCCCATTGTGTCGGTATCGAAAACAGACGACAAGTATTACGTTACGCTTACTCCCGAAATCGAGGGTTTGGACATCTACACCAGCTTCGACAATTCGTCGCCCGACCGTTTCTATCCGAAATACACCGAACCGCAGCTCATCCCCAAAGATGCCGTGCAGATGCGGATCATCACCTACAAAGGGAAACAACCTGCGGGACGACTGATGACAATTAAAGTAGATGATTTGAAGAAAAGAGCAAAATAGATTTTTCTAAATCAAAAAAAATCACTATCTTTGCGCCGCTTTTTGAAAGCCCCGTGTGATGGGAAATAAGGAAGCAATTAAAAACTTTATTTTGAGTAACACAAAACAAAAAAAATGAAAACATTTGATTTAAAAGGAGACGTGAGAGATGATTTCGGGAAGAAAGCCGCCCGCTCGCTCCGCAGCGAAGGATTGATTCCTTGCGTGGTTTACGGCGGTAATGGCGACAAAAACCCGAACATCAACTTTACCGTTAAGGCGGGCGATGTGCGCAATTTGATTTATACCCCCGAAGTATATATCGTGAATTTGGAATTGGGAGGAAAAACTACTCCGGCAATTTTGAAAGAAGTTCAATACCACCCGGTAAAAGACCACATCCTCCACATTGATTTCCTGCACGTATTTGCCGATGTGCCGGTTGTCATCGAAATTCCTGTGCGCCTCGAAGGCCTTGCAGCCGGCGTTAAGGCGGGGGGTAAACTCTCGCTCGACATGCGCAAACTGAAAGTGAAAGCGTTGGCAGACAAGCTGCCCGAAGAATTGGTGGTAAACGTAGAAAACCTCGAATTGGGAAAATCCGTTCAGGTGGGCGATCTCAAATTCGAAGGTCTTGAAATACTGAATGCCAAAAACGCCGTTGTGTGCCGCGTTCAACTGACACGTGCCGCAAGAGGTTTGGCGGCCAAAGCAGGTCAATAAACTTGTTGGAGAAATAATCCTCATTCTGTGTTTGGATGAAGTATTTGATTGTGGGTTTGGGGAACATTGGTCCCGATTACGAACAAACCCGCCACAACATAGGATTCATGGTGTTGGACGCTTTTGCAAAAGCGTCCAATGCTGTTTTTAGCGACAAACGATACGGTTTTGTGGCCGAAACACGGCTGAAAAACAAATCACTGGTGTTGCTCAAACCCTCTACGTTCATGAATTTGAGCGGGAACGCCCTGCGGTATTGGATGCAGAAGGAACACATCGAGGCGGAAAATCTGCTTGTCGTGGTGGACGATATCACTCTGCCCTTCGGTACGCTCCGCCTGAAACCTTCGGGCAGCGATGCAGGACACAACGGATTGAAACACATCCAGCAAATCCTTGGTACGCAGAAATATGCGAGGCTGAGGATAGGCATTGGCAGCGATTTTTCGCGCGGCGGCCAAATTAATTACGTCCTCGGCGAATTTACCGACGAGGAACGACAGAAACTCCCCGAACGCATCGAAACGGCGATAGACGTCATCCGCAGTTTCTGTCTCGCGGGCATTGACGCCGCCATGAACCAATACAACAACCGCTGATGGAAGAAGTCCGAATCGACAAATGGCTTTGGGCTGTCCGCATCTTCAAGACGCGCACCGCCGCCTCGGAAGCCTGCAAAAAAGGCCGTGTGCAAATCCAAAACGTATCGGTGAAACCTTCGCGTGCGATCCGCGTGGGAGAAATCATTGACGTGCGGAAACCGCCCATAACGTTTTCGTTTAAGGTGCGGGCTTTATCCGACAAGCGGATGGGCGCCAAACTTGTCCCCGATTTTATGGAAAACGTTACCTCGCCCGACCAGTACGAGTTGCTGGAACTGAGCAAGATCAGCGGGTTTGTGGATCGCCAGCGCGGCACAGGCAGACCTACAAAAAAAGAACGGCGCGACTTGGAGCTGTTTACCGATACTTTCGATTTCGAGGAACTTGATTTTGAGTAGAAGTTTGACTACCTTATCCCGCAATCGACGGAAATTTTGGCACCGGAAGCAGGCGCGATGCGATAGTAAGTGTCGGTGAACAATTCGAGCGAGCCGTCGGTCAGGCGGAACGAGTAGTCGAAGCCTTTGTATTTGGCATAAATCATACCGGACTGAACATCTGTGAAGGGTAGCGACACGCCGTCGGCAACTGTGAATGTCAGATACCAAGGCGAGTTTTTACTGTTGGAAGTACAGCGTACTTCAAATGTTTTCTCGTTGAAAATCAGTTCAAAAGAATGACCCTCTTCGGTGGTGAACGATACTTTGAGGACATTTTCAAACAGTTCGGATACTTCCGGGGCGCTTGTGCGAAGTTGCTTACCGGTGGCGTCGGTGAGGCGCAGTCCGGCTTTTTGGTTTGAGGTACTCCATTTGCAGCCGTCAAGGACGGGCAATGTTTCAAAGACGCACTGAGTCGATGTTCCGGCGCGTTCGAGATAGTCCGACTTGAGGCGTTCGTCGAAGAGATGTATGTCGCGGATACGGAAGCCATCGCTTTCCCAGACCATATTGACGCGGTAGAAACGACTGTTGAACCAGACGCTTTTATTGTTATTATCCTGATTATCTGTTAGTACGGTAACAGCGGTCGCTGGCGTCAGCGGGAAGTTTTGGCGAAACCATCGCCCCGATTCTTCAAGTGTCTCAACGCGGATAGCGCCTTTGCGGAAGAGCGAATCCAAGAGAGGTATCTGAATAGAGAGACCGTCTTTCATGGCATCCCACGTGAACGAGTTTTCCTGCCCTGCCTGTACATAGTTAAATGCTAAGCAGGTGTTATTGAACATATTATCGAAAAACCATTCTACCCATTGACGGTTGCCGCCGCCGCCTTTGTAAACCGGTTCGAGCGAGACGACGTGCTGACTGCTGCCGCCCAGACCGGCTTCGTACTGATATATCGGGTCGCTGCCAAGCATGCGGAATATCGGCACGGGTATCTGTCCTTCAGCGGTTTGCGCTGGCATATAAGCGTTGCGTCGGCTTGGATAGTAGGCTTGATTCCAGTACCCGCCCCAGAGTGTGTAGCCGTCGGTGCCTATCTGGTCTTTGCAGTTGCACGAGGCTACTATGTGGTACTTATCATACAGATAGCCAAGCGTATGGGCGTCGATAAACCATGAGCCGACCGACGCCGGGTAGCGCCCGAAGACGTCTTTGAACTTTGCCATATAGACGTCCACGAGTTTCTCGCGCTCTTCGGGCGTGTAGCCGGTAGCGAAGCCCACGTCGGCGTGCCAGTCCCACGGGAACCTGCCGCGCCATTTGATACCGCAAGCCTCAACATGCGGCTGCGTAATCTCCCACCACGCGCCAATTTCCATGCCCTGCGCCATTTCCGGCTTCAGAAGCGTTTGATACTTGGGATTAATCAGGGCGTCGTATTGAAGCAGGAACGTGCCGCGCAGTTTGTATTCGTGTAATTGCTTTAACTGTTCTACAACAGTTTGATACAGGACGTCTTCGGTGATTTTTTCATCCCGCGGCTCGACATTGCGGATAAAGTTGATGATATTAACTATTCGGGGGCCGGGTTTATCGGATTTACCGCAAGCCGTAACTGTTAATAACAGAAAAATCAGGCCGTTAAAAGGTTTCATAAATTTAATTCTATATAAGCTGTAAAAATCAGTCTTTTATCGTGTTTCGCTTCGATAGAACGCAGTATTGAAGCGGCTGTGCGCTTTACTTTGGCTTTGAAGAGGATTTTGCCGTCGGCGGAAACAACCTTTACAGGGCGGTCGAAATCAATCATCTCGTCATTGACGCCGATAAGCAGCGTTTTGTAGTCGTTTTGCAGAACGGTGAAGGTGTTGCCGGAGCGTTCCACTATTGCGCTGTTGCCGTTTTGGGCTTGTGTTTCGGTTGTTGCCAACCAATAGAATGCGGTTTGCGGGACTTCGTCCTGCCGCCATACCACTTTTGTGGGTAAGGGGTTTCGCGTAAAACGAGCCATCCAGTGGATAGCGGCGGTGTCGGCACGATCCATCCAGTGGCCTTTTCCCTCTACGAGGTGCGTTTCGTGCGCGTATCCGCCTTTGTCGGCTACGGCCATACTGTCCAACCAAGCGCCGTATTTGCGGGCTTCCTGATTTCGGTCGTAAGCGGCATCATTAGCGCCCATCCAGAGCATAAGCCCGATATTGCGAACATTGAGCAGAGATACGCCACCCGGATGTCCGGCCATCATGCTGGCCGCCGCCCAACGATCAGCCATTCGGGGCGCTAATCGGTAAACTCCGTCGCCGCCGGCGGAATAACCGAGGATATATACGCGGTCGGGATTGACATCTTCGGTCAGGATTGCAGCCCTGATAATGCGGTCGAAAAAGTCGCCGACATGCGGCTGGTGCCACATGTTCCATGCATCAACGGCCGCCCGAGGCGCTACATAAACGCCTTCATCCGGTTTATACAGTCGTATCTGATTAAGCCATTGACCGTCGTTGACTTCGGCGGTGGTCCCGCCGCCGCCGTGCATCGAGATATACAGCGAACGGCCTCCTTCCGGCTTTTCTCCATAGATGCGGTATTCAATCGGCATAATCAGCGTATCGGCACGCATACAGCGCGTAACCCATTCATGCTTCAACAGCGAACTCTCTTTGTGTGAAAAATACGAATAGATACATTGAGCAGCCGAATCGGCCTCCGTCTTCGACAACGCCATTTTCGCAAAACGTTGCGTTTCTATCGCACCTTGCCCTCCATCGGCAAGCCATTTCTGCAACTCGGCTACCGGTTGCGCATTTAACGGCCCGGTCAGGCCGATTAGTATAAAAAAGAAGAAAAAATAGTGTTTCATAGGGAAGACAAAGGTAGCATTTTTTTCGACATAACGGGAAGCGTTTTCCCACAATTCTCGATCTTTTGCGCTTTAAAAAAACGCACACCCGGCACAACAGGGTAAAATCGGTCCCTATTCCCCTCAAAACACCCACACTTCAGGCTCTAACTTTATCCCGTATCTGTCGGAAACCGTCTGTTGTACGCTCTGCATAAACGAAAGGATTTTTTTCCCATCATCCGTGCCGTAATTGACGATAATAAGGGCATGTTTCTCATAGATGCCGACCTTTCCCTCGCGTTTCCCTTTCAACCCGGCCTTGTCGATCAGATATGCGGCCGAGGTCTTGAAAACGCCGCCGTCAAGGGGAAAAACAGGAGCTTCGGGGCACAGCGACAATAAATTTTCTTTTTCTTCGAACGTCAGTATGGGGTTTTTGAAAAAACTTCCGGCATTGGGCAGTTTCCGGTAATCGGGTAACTTCCTTTCCCTGACCCGAATCACCGCTTCACGAACCTGCGCGAGAGACGGACTGTCTATTCCGTTTAATTCCTCATTTAGATCGACGTATTTTTTACGATAAACGAATGATTTTTTCAAGCGGAAAATCACGGATGTTACCACATAACGCCGCATTTGCTTGAAAATGCTGTCGCGATAAGCAAAACGGCAAGCCCCGTTATCGAAATCAACAGTCGCGCCGCTCTTGATGTCGATGCTCTTCACCACCGTTATCACGTCTTTTACCTCAGCGCCGTAAGCCCCGATGTTTTGGACGGGCGCAGCGCCAACCGTTCCGGGAATCAACGACAGGTTTTCGAGACCCGAAAGGCCGCGCCGCACGCAATAATCCACAAAGCCGTCCCAATCTTCGGCGGCGCCTGCTTCGACGGTCAGCTCGTCGGCCGTCTCATCCAATAGAGAAATCCCTTTGACGGCAGGTCTGATGACCAAGCCGTCGAAATTTTTCGTAAAAAACAAATTGCATCCGCCGCCAAGCGCCAGCTTTTCCTCATCGGGAAAGCGGCTCAGCACCTCTTTGATCTGCTCTGCCGATTCCGGCTCGCAAAAAAATTTCGCCAAAGCCCTTGTGCGGAAAGAGTTGTAGGGTTGCAGTTGAATGTCGTGCAGAATTTCCATGCCGGTTATCCTTTGTAAAGAATGAAAACACAGGGCTTTTTGTGCATTTCGGGCAGTTTGTTTTTCCACTCCCGCATGCTCCGCGACACGATGTATTCGTCGTCGCAGCTGATGTTCATGGCGATGCAGAGCTGCGATGCCGGACGGCAATGCTGTAAGATATCTTCAGCCAATTTTTGATTGCGGTAAGGCGTCTCGATGAAGATTTGCGATTGATTTTCGTCGCAGGCACGCGCCTCCAAGTGTTTTATCTTGCGGATCCGTTCGGATTGCTCAATCGGCAGGTAGCCGTGAAAAGCAAAGCTTTGTCCGTTAAATCCCGACGCCATCAGCGCCATAAGGATGGACGACGGCCCCACCATCGGAACAACCCTGAAGCCCTTTCGTTGCGCGACGGCCACCACATCGGCGCCGGGATCGGCGACGGCGGGGCATCCTGCCTCGGAAATCACGCCCATGCTGTGGCCGTCGCGCAACGGTTGCAGGAATCCGGCAACGTCTTCTTTTTTGGTATGCGTATTCAGTTCGAAAAAAGTCAGCGAATCGATGTCGATATCCGGATGGCATTTTTTCAGGAAACGCCGTGCCGACCGCACATTTTCTACGATAAAATATTTCAGGCGCGAAACGATTTCCACATTCACGGCGGGCAAGACGCTCTCGATGGGCGTATCGCCCAAGGTTACGGGAACAAGGTATAGCGCAGGATTATTCATAAACCAATTTTCATTCGGGCAAAGGTACAATTTTTCGGACGAAAAAACGACTAAAACCCGAAGTGAATGAGGTCGCCGAGGGAATCCACTTTTATCAGGCTGAAAAAACGGCCGATAAGGTTGAAACGGATCAACGCAAAAAACGCGACTACCATAAAAAGCAAGCCGTAAATGCCTCCCGTAATGTGTGCCAAATGGTTGATCCCTCCGGGATGATTTTTATCGAGATAGACCGAAACGGCCACAAAAAGAATCGAAAAGAGGAAAGCCGGCATCATAATTGGGATAAACATAATGCCCATGAAATTCATCGGGTTAACCAGCACATAAGCGAAAACGACAGCCGAAATAGCGCCGGAAGCGCCCACTCCGTAATAGGATGTGTCGTTGCGGTGTCCGCGATACGACGGAAATATGGAGACCGGCAAAGCCGTCAAGTACAGCGCTAAATAACAAATGGAGCCTGTCGGCTCTCCCAGCGTGGAAACACAAACTTCTTCCACATAAGAGCCAAACAGATAGAAGGTGAACATATTGAAAAACAGGTGCGTATAGTTAGCATGCAATATCCCGTAAGAAAAAAGCCGATACCATTGTCCCGCTCCGACGGCCGGAGGAAAGAAAACCAGCGTATTCATTAATTTTTTGTTGCCGAAGGCTACAATCGATACGATGCATGTGAGAACGATAATGATAAGGGTCAGCATATATTCGACGATCTGTTTTTTCTTGCCGCAAAGGTAGTGAATGCCGAGTGCAAAAAGCAAATTTTTTTGATATTTTGCTTCGTCCAATCCTTTACCATTTTTGTATGATGATTAAGTCCTTATTTCTTGCGCTTGCTCGTCGTGGCTATTACCCCCCGAAAGAAACCGATGGATTCGGCGATTCCGATAAACGGATCTTTCATATTGCGTTCGTGTTCGAGGCTGCATTTACCGTCGTATCCCACTTTGCGGAGCATTTTCACAAAAGCGGGAAAATCGATGATTCCCCGGCCTATCTCCACCGAATAACCCTGTTTTGTGGCTGCGGTTACATCTTTGATGTGCATATCAAACACGCGCGTATGGTATTTTTTTAAATCGGCAACGGGATCTTTTCCGTTGCGGGTATCGTGTCCGATATCGAGGCACATACCGATGCGCGGGTCGAGATCTTTCACGTGGTTCCAAACATCTTCGGCATCGGGATAGAGCGCTATGTCGGGACCGTGCAGGTGGATGGCGTATTTAAAATCGTATTCCTTTACTTTTTTATCGACATAGGGGAGCAATTCATAATTCGGCACGCCGATGATGAGCTTCACGCCCACGCGCTTGGCATATTCAAAGGCCTTATCGATCTCTTCTTCCGAACGCATGTAGATAGGGCCTACGGCATAACCCGTAACGCCTTTCGATTTCAGTTTTTCGTGAAAGGCGGCTATCTCGGCGTCGGTACTGTTTAGCGGCAAATGGAAATCCTTGATGCAGAGGTAATGCACATCGCATTTTTCCATGGTTTCCAAGGTCTTATCCAAATCGAAATTCACAAACGTGTAACCCGCCATGCCCACCTTGAATTTTTCGTAAGTGTCGGGCGCAGGCCGGGGTGCGGGGCGATTGTCCTGTGCCGCAACTACAAACGGTAGCAACAATCCCAAAAATAGAAGTTGAATCTTTTTCATTTGATGTTTTTTTTAACATTGTGCAGGAACACAAAGATAGCTATTTTTGTTTTTTCCTACACAAAAAATTTTTCTAAAATGTGACGGATGTTTTTGATCCATGAAAATAAAAAAAGGGTAAGCTTACTATATCGCGCCGCTACAACCAAATACCCTTGCTTCGGTCAAGACCTGGGGGATTCAATGGGAGCTGGCCGTATAGGACTTACCCGGGTGCAAAGATACGATTTTTTTCGATGCCGCAAAACAGTTGATTTAGATTTTTCGGTTTGCGCTCCTTTTTTTACCTTTGCACCGGATATACTCCATCCCCAAAAAAGGAGTTAAACGAAATTTAAAAAACCAACTGTATGATGAATGTGGTAGATCGATTTATTAAGTATGCAAAAATAGATACGCAATCCGACGAAAATTCGTCGCAAACTCCCAGCACGCAGAAACAATTCAACTTGGCGAAAGAGGTAGAACACGAAATTATTGAGATGGGCTTGACCGATGTTTCGTTAGATAACAACTGTTATCTGATGGCAACCCTCCCGTCCAACACCGACAAAAAAGTACCCACAATAGGGTTTATCGCGCATTTCGATACCAGCCCCGACATGAAGGGAGAAAACGTGAGCCCGCGCATTGTGAAGAATTACGACGGCAAGGATATCGTCCTCAACGAAGCGCAACACATCGTCTCTTCCCCGTCCGATTTCCCCGAACTGCTCGCCCATATCGGTGAAGACCTTATCGTAACCGACGGAACAACCTTGCTCGGCGCTGACGATAAAGCCGGCATCGCCGAAATCATAACAGCCATCCAATACCTCATCGACCATCCCGAAATCAAACACGGCAAAATCCGCATCGGATTCACCCCTGACGAAGAAATCGGTCGCGGAGCCGACCATTTCGACGTGGAAAAATTTGGCGCAGAATGGGCTTACACCATGGACGGCAGCGAAGTGGGCGAATTGGAGTACGAAAATTTCAACGCCGCCTCCGCAAAAATCACCATCCAAGGGCGGAACGTGCACCCCGGATACGCCAAAAACAAGATGATAAACGCGCTGCACGTGGCCAACGAATTGGTAACGATGCTCCCCGTGAGCGAACGCCCCGAATACACCGAGAAATACGAAGGTTTTTTCCATCTTGTCGGCATCAACGGCACGGTGGACGAAGCAAACGTCTCCTATATCATCCGCGACCACGACCACGATATTTTCGAAAACCGCAAAAAACAGATGGAACAGGCTGTGGCTTTCCTGAACAACCGATACGGCGACCGCCTAAAACTCGAAATCCGCGACCAGTATTACAACATGCGCGAAAAAGTGGAACCCGTAAAACACATCGTCAATTATGCTTTCCAAGCTATGGAGGCCGTTGACGTAAGACCTAACGTGAAACCCATCCGCGGCGGCACGGACGGCGCCCGCCTCTCGTTCATGGGACTGCCCTGCCCCAATATTTTCGCCGGAGGCCTGAATTTCCACGGCCGCTATGAGTTCCTGCCCATCCCCTCGATGGAAAAAGCGGTGAATGTCATCGTGAAAATCATCGAATTGGTGGCCGAAAATTAAAACGCGAAAAGAAAACCCATCGGCCCATCGGCCATAAATATCAAAAAAACAGAATTAAACCGTATAAATAAATGAAAAAAACTCCATTTACAGACACGCATATTGCTCTCGGAGCAAAAATGCACGAATTTGCAGGATATAACATGCCCATCGAATATTCGGGCATTATAGACGAACATCTCACTGTCATTCATTCCGTCGGCGTGTTCGACGTATCGCACATGGGCGAATTTTGGGTAAAAGGCCCGAAAGCCTTCGAGTTTGTGCAGAAAATCAGCAGCAACGACGCATCGCTACTCACTCCGGGGAAAATACAATACACTTGTTTCGTGAACGAAAACGGGGGAATTATCGACGATTTCCTGCTGTACAGTTACGAACCTGAAAAATACATGCTGGTGGTGAATGCCGCCAATATCGAGAAAGACTGGGCGTGGTGCGTCAAACAAAACACAATGGGTGCAGAACTCGAAAATGCATCCGATCGCATCGCACAGTTAGCCATTCAGGGGCCAAAAGCATTGGCAACGTTGCAAAAACTGACCGACATCGACCTGTCGTCCATCCCCTACTACACCTTCAAAACGGGGAAATTGGCAGAAGTAGATGAGGTGATTATTTCCAACACGGGCTACACCGGCGCAGGAGGGTTCGAACTCTATTTCTATCCCGAATACGGCAATCAAATCTGGAACAGGATTTTTGAAGCCGGCGCGGAATTTGGCATCAAACCCATCGGCTTGGGCGCACGCGACACCTTGCGTCTCGAAATGGGCTTCTGCCTGTACGGAAACGATATCGACGATACAACCACACCCCTGCAAGCGGGTTTGGGCTGGATAACGAAACTCAGCGACGGCAACAATTTTGTCGGGAGAGAAATAATTGAAGATGAGAAAGTTAAAGGCATACATCGCCGATTATGCGGCTTCACGATGATTGACCGCGGCATTCCCCGTCACGACTACGAAATAGTGAACGCCGAAGGCAAAACCATCGGCCGCGTTACTTCGGGAACGATGTCGCCTCTGTTGAAAACAGGCATCGGACTGGGCTATGTGAAACCCGAATATGCCAAAGCGGGAACGGAAATCTTCATCAAAATCAGGGAACGAAACCTGAAAGCGGAAGTAACGAAATTACCGTTCCGAAAAAATTAACCCCAAAATCGCGAAATACAGATAAATTATGAGCACAAACAAAACCGATTCCATTGATTTTTCCAATTCCGAAATCGCGTTTCAAGGCAAGGCCAATCGCGATTTACGGGAAACGTACCTCCTTTTTAAAGTAATGAATAACGCCGGCCTCGTAAAAACCGGAAAAAACTTGGTCAATTTCGCATTCGCTATTCATTTCCCGATCGAATGGTTCATCAAAGCAACCATCTACAAACACTTTGTGGGTGGAACTTCCATCGACAATTGCATGGCGACGGTTGATAAATTGGCCGAACGAAACGTGGGCGCTATCCTCGATTTTGCCGTGGAAGGCGAAAAAGACGACGCCCTTTTCGATGCCACGGCAAAGGAAGTCATCCGCACCATAGAAGAAGCGCATAACAACACACACATACCGTTCAGCGCATTTAAAATCACGGGGGTCGGCCGTTTTGAACTCTTGGAGAAAGTGAGCGATGGCGAATCTCTGACCGAAGATGAAAAACGGGAATACGAGCGCGTCCGCAACCGGGTTGACGCCATTTTCAGATCGGGGTATGAATACGATGTTCCGGTGCTGATCGATGCGGAAGAGACCTGGATACAACCCATGTTGGACGACCTCGTACTGGAAATGATGGAGAAATACAATACGGAAAAAGCCATTGTGCAAAATACCTACCAGATGTATCGCCACGACAGCATCGAGCGCATCAAAGCCCATCACAAGACAGCCTGCGAAAAACAGTTCAAATTCGGATTGAAAATTGTGCGCGGGGCATACATGGAAAAAGAGCGGGCGCGGGCGGCGGCGCTAAACTACCCCTCCCCCATCCAACCCGATAAACCGGCGACCGACCGCGACTTCGATGAAATCATCCGCTATTTCGTCGATAATGCAGACGATATCGCTTTTATGGTGGCTACACACAACGAAAACAGTTCCAATCTGTTGGCTTCGCTCATCGAAGAGAAAAAACTCCCCAAAAATCATCCGAACATCTTTTTCGCCCAACTTTACGGCATGAGCGACCACATCACCTACAACCTCGCCGAACGCGGTTACAACGTGGTGAAATACGTGCCTTACGGCGAAGTGCGCACCATGATGCCCTATTTATTCCGGCGTGCGGAAGAAAACACATCGGTCAAGGGACAGTCGAGCCGCGAATTAAGTTTGATACAGAAAGAAAGAAAACGGAGGAAAAACAATGGATAGAAACAGGGATGACTATTCTATGAGAAAAATATTTACTTCTTTGATTTTATGCACTTTGTGCACCACAATCGCAGTTGGGCAAAACAGTCCTTCGGACAATGAGAAAGCGAAAAAATCGGGTTCGCCGATCGAAAAAGTGGTCGATTGGTATATGGACAACATAAATTACGGCACCCTCACTTTGCTGATGACCGTCGAAAGTTCGTTTATCCCCTTCCCCTCGGAGGTTGTAGTGCCTCCGGCCGCTTATAAAGCCAGCCAGCCGAACAGCGGAATGAACCTGCCGCTGATTGTGCTTTTCTCCACTCTGGGTGCACTTTTGGGAGCGCTTATCAATTATTATCTCGCCCTTTGGCTTGGTCGCCCGATCATCCATAAATTTGCCGAAAGTCGCATCGGCAAGATGTGCCTGTTGAGTAGCGAAAAAGTGGAGAAAGCCGAAAAATATTTCGACAAACACGGCAAAATATCTACTTTTATCGGACGATTGGTGCCTGTTATCCGGCAACTGATCTCGCTTCCGGCCGGACTTGCCCACATGAATATCTGGTTTTTTATGCTCTACACAACAATGGGCGCCCTGATTTGGAACATTATCCTTACCACAATAGGCGCCATCGCCGGCAATAACCAAGCCCTTTTTGAAAAATATTACACCGAACTGTCGTGGATTTGCGTCATTGCCGGAGTTTTATTCATTATCTATTTGGTTTACAACGGATTTAGAAAGAAAAAATGAGAGATGCCGATTTACAGCGGATGGAAGCACCTTTTGTTGCGCAGCTCGGCGGCGAGTTTGTGATTGTTACGGAAATTATTAACATACTAATTCCATTATTTATCAGGAAAATAAGGGTGTGCAGTGGTGTGTAGCCTTGGGCTACTAAGGGAATTTTGAGGGAATAAGGGTTCTTGGCCGCAGGCCATCCATATCCATAGAAAGCAAGGGCTAAATGCCGTTCAACCCCGTACGGGATTGCATTTGCGGGAGAGCGCTGTTTTCTATTGATATGAAAATCCTACGGATTTTTCGATTACCAAACTGCTCTGAAAGAGCAATATCAACAGCGTAGGGCACCTGTCTGCCGACAGGCAGGCCGCCCTACGAATGGGTTCCCCCTTGCCGCCTGCGCCCTTTCAGGGCTGGGTGTGAAGTCGCTATATGTGCCGTCAGGCACATTATGTTGGTAGAATTGAAACGCCCCCCGCAATCCCGGCGTGCGGAACGATTGATCTTGCCGATAAAGAAAATTTTGAAGGAGAGGGGGATGAAAAAAGAAAATTAAATTATAACAATTTGATTTACAGCCGCATCAACTGTACAAAAAGCGTTTCACGCTTTTCTTGGGCGTTTTTTCAAATTCGGTATCGTGCAATTCGATGTAGGCAATTTGTTCGTAGTGCGCCAAGGATTTGTTGAGTTGCACCTTATTTTCCCTCATGATTTCGTCGAGGTTTTCTCGCGAAATCCCATTTTCTTCCATCGCGGGAAAATCGGGGAAGACCAGAGCGGCCAGGATATTTCGGCGTTGTACCACAACGCTTTCGGAAACATAAGGCAGATTATTCAATTTTGCCTCAATTTCTTCGGGGTAAATATTTTGCCCTGTAGAGCTCAAAATCATGGTTTTGATGCGCCCTTTGATGAACAGCATGCGCCCCCGCAAAATACCCGAATCGCCGGTTTTCAACCACCCGTCGCCGGTAAAAGCAGCCTGCGTTGCCTCCTCGTTCTTGAAATAGCCCTTCATGACGTTTTCGCCACGCACTTGAATTTCTCCCGGAATATTTTCGGGGTCGGGCGAGTCGATACGGGCTTCCATAATATCTTTCAAGATAGAACCGCAGGAAGTGGGCACAAAATCGTAATGGTGTTCGTATGAAATCAGCGGCGCACATTCCGTCATGCCATACCCAACGGTAAAAGGGAATTTTATCTTGGCGTAAAAGGCCTCAACTTCTTTGCCCAAGGCCGCCCCGCCAATAATGACTTCCCGAAAACATCCCCCCAGCGACTCCATTAGCGATTTGCATATTTTTTTGTAAATCAATGTGTTCACTATGGGAACCTGCAACAAAAACTTCATCGCAGGTTTATGGATGGTAGGCAAAATCTTTTTCTTGTATATTTTCTCGAAAATCAACGGGACGCTGATAATCAAATGGGGCTTTACCTCTTGGAAACCCTTCAGCAAGTTTTGAGGGGTTGGCGGAACGCCCAAAATAAAGACGTGCACCCCGGCCGACAATGCGTAAAGGAAATCGAAAGCGCATCCGTAGGCATGAGCCATCGGGAGAAAAGCAAGCAAGCGCTCGTATTCGAAAAGCAAATCCAAATCGTGGGCGGCTTTCACATTTCCGGCATAGTTGTTTGCCGTGAGCATCACCCCTTTGCTGAAACCCGTAGTACCCGACGTATAATTGAGGCAAACAACCGTGTCATTGCTCACTTCGGCATACTTCACATCTTCTTTTCCGTATTCCGAAACGTATTTCTTTTTGAAGGCATCGTTTACATCGTCGATAAAATGGTCAGGGTTTGCAACTCCCTGCAAAGGCTCGAACGAAGGGAGGCTGAAGACGGGCAAGTTGAATTTCGAACGACTGAGCCGCGCCCAAATGGGTTCGCTGACAAAGGCCACTTTCGACTCCGAATGTTCAATGATATGTTCGATACTTTCGGGATTAAACTCGTGCAAAATAGGAACAATAACCGCCCCGTATGAAATTGCCGATAGAAAAACAATAGACCACGACGAATGATTTTTCCCTATCAACGCCACTTTGTCCCCCCGTTTCAAACCGGCTTCGGCAAACAAGAAATGCATCCACGCTATTTTCTCGGCAAGCTGTCCGTAGGTGTAGGTGCTGTCTCCGGGATAGTCGGTTATTGCCGGCGAATCCCAATATTTCGTAAAGCTCTTCTCGTATAATTCAACAAAGTTCTGTTCTATCATTTTGCACATTTTGGGTTATTGTGTGCAAAAATAATACCTTATCTTCATATTATCAAAAAAAAATGACCTATAAATTGCTACATTTGTTGTATTTTTGCACAAAATATAGATTAAAAACGAAAAATATACCCCTTTTGGGCTTGAAATTGCTGCAACTGCAAGCGTCGATGAGCGGTGGTTGTTACAAACAGATATGATTGACAATACGGTATTTGAAAATAAAAAGGCGGCCTATTATACCTTGGGCTGTAAGTTGAATTTTGCCGAGACTTCAGCTATCGGCCAACAATTGCAACAGGCCGGCGTTACCCGCGTCCGAAAAGGCCAGAAAGCCGATATTTGCGTCATAAATACCTGTTCGGTAACGGAGTTGGCCGATAAAAAATGCCGTCAGGCCATCCGCAAGATGATTCATGAACATCCGGACGCTTTTGTAGTGGTAACGGGATGCTATGCCCAGTTGAAGCCTGATGATATTGCGGACATCAACGGCGTGGACGTCGTGCTTGGCGCAGAACAAAAACTCGACATTCTCCGCTATCTCAACGAACTGAAGAAGAAAGATCGCGGCTCGGTGTTCACCGGCAAAACCACCCGCATAAAAACATTTGTCCCATCGTGTTCGGCAGACGATCGTACCCGCTATTTCCTGAAGGTACAGGATGGTTGCGACTATTTCTGTTCGTTCTGCACCATACCGCATGCCCGCGGACGGAGCCGCAACGGTTCTATTGCAAGTTTGGTCACGCAAGCGCGGGATGTGGCGCGACAAGGCGGCAAAGAAATCGTCCTCACAGGCGTGAATATCGGCGATTTCGGACATACGACAGGCGAGAATTTTTTCGACTTGCTGAAAGCCTTAGACGCAGTGGATGGAATCGAACGCTTCCGCATTTCGTCCATCGAACCCAATCTGCTCACCGACGAAATCATCGATTTTGTTGCTCGCTCAAAACGTTTTGCACCCCATTTCCACATCCCCTTGCAAGCGGGCAGCGACGCCACTTTGAAATTGATGAAACGGCGTTACGACACAGCGTTGTTCCGCCACAAAATCGAAAAAATAAAACAAGCCCTCCCCGACGCCTTTATCGGGGTGGATGTGATTGTAGGCGTGCGCGGCGAAACGGACGAATATTTTGCCGCCGGCGAAGGCTTTATCGATTCGCTCGACATCTCGCAACTGCACGTTTTTACCTACTCCGAACGCCCCGGCACACAAGCCTTGAACATCGAACACGTTGTGGAACCGCGCGAAAAACAACGCCGGAGCAAATTGCTGCTCAACCTGTCGGACCGGAAACTGCGGTCGTTTTACGAATCGCAACAGGGATGCCGCCGGAAAGTATTGTTTGAACACAGCAAACACGGCGGCAAAATGCACGGATTTACCGAAAACTACGTGAAGCTGTATGCCGATTACGACCCGGCGCTGATTAATCAGGTTATCGAAGTCGTCGTTGGCGGTTTCAATGAGGAAGAAATGGCTATGGAAGCCCTTATTCACTCTCCTCACATCAGCCTCCCCAAAGAATTTTCTTTCAATGTAAGCCAATGAAAAAAGACAAAATCAATACAGGATACGCTCTTTTGTTCGGCATAAGCTATCTTCATGCGCTGTTGCCCCTGAAAGCGCTTTATGTCTTATCCGATATTCTCTATTTCTTTGTTTATCACGTGGTTCGCTACCGCCGTAAAATCGTCCGGAAAAACCTTGTCAACGCTTTCCCCGACTTGTCGGAAAAAGAAATCAAGGCAATCGAAAAACAATATTACCGCCACTTGGGCGATTATTACGTGGAAACCATAAAAATCCTCCACATATCTGACGAAGAAATGAAAAAGCGGATGGTTTTCGAAAATCCCGAAATCATCAATCAACTGACCAAAGACGGCCGGTGGTGTTTTTTGGCGCTGGGACACTACGCCAATTGGGAGTGGGTGCCGTCGATAGGACTTCACACCCCTGTCGGTCTCGAAACGGCACAAATTTATAAGAAGCTGAAAAACAAATCATTCGACAGACTATTCTTTAAGATACGTTCACGGTTTCATCCCTTGTCCATCGAAAAAAACGATACCCTGCGGACAATTATCAGGGAAAAGGAAGAAGGAAAAACCATGATTGTGGGTTTCGTGGCAGACCAGCGCCCCCAACGAAAATCCATTCATTACTGGACCCATTTCCTCCATCAGGATACGCCTGTGCAAACCGGAATGGAACGGATAGCCCGCAAAATGGGATTCTCCATGGCATATTTGGACATCAAAAAAGTGAAACGGGGATATTATCGTGCGCAAATCGTAGCCCTGACGCCCAACGCAAGCCAAGAACCCGAATTTGCCCTCACAGAACAATACATGAGGCATTTCGAGCAAAGCATTTTGCGCGATCCGGCCTGTTATCTCTGGTCGCACAACCGATGGAAATTCAAACGGGAACAGATATGAAACAATTTATCGTAAACTCTTTCGACGGTTTTATTGTTTGATATAATACGTTAAAGAAGCTGATGAAAAAAATAGCGGTCGTCATACTCAACTGGAACGGACGGGATTTACTCGAAAAATTCCTTCCTGCGGTTCTCCGGCATACCCTTTCGGAGAATTGCGATGTGGTGATTGCCGACAATGCCTCGTCCGACGGATCCGTTGAGTTTCTCTCATCGGCCTGTCCCGAAATTCCATTGATCGTTTTCGATAAAAATTACGGCTTCGCCGACGGGTATAACAAGACCTTGCAACAAGTCGATTCCGAATACGTGGTGCTCCTCAATTCCGATGTCGAAACCACCGAAAACTGGCTTCAGATACTCGTTTCTTATTTGGAGAATCACCCCGATACGGCGGCCGTACAACCAAAAATACGGTCGTACAGCCGGAAACAATATTTCGAATACGCCGGAGCAGCGGGCGGATTCATCGATCATTACGGATATCCGTTCTGCCGCGGCCGCATCCTCGAATCGCTCGAAGAGGACAAGGGACAGTACAACGCTGAAATTCCTGTTTTTTGGGCGACCGGAGCCTGCTTGTGTATCCGACGCAAAGATTTTTTGGAAGCCGGAGGATTAGACGCCCGCTTTTTCGCACACATGGAGGAAATAGACCTCTGCTGGCGCTTGAACGCGCGGGGAAGAAAAATCGCCTGCGTACCCTCGTCGGTCGTTTACCACGTGGGGGGAGCCTCGTTGAGCAAAGAAGACCCACGAAAAACCTACCTCAATTTCCGCAACAACCTGCTGATGCTGTATAAAAACGTCAGCAAAGAGGATTTGCCGAAAGTCTTTTTGGTGCGCTATATCCTCGATGCGTTGGCATTCGCACATCTGTTTGTGCAGGGCAATTTCAAAAATGCAAAATCGGTCTTCGACGCGCACCGCGATTTTTTGAAGATGTGCTCATCCTACAAACAAACACGAAAAGAAAACCTGTCGAAAACCACCGTGAAAAATATTCCGGGAGTTTTGCAGGAAAGTATCCTGTGGAATTATTATTTCAAGGGAAAAAAAACCTACCGATCCATATAGACGTCTAAATATTCCCTTGCCTCCGTTCGTGCCGACAAATAAACCGAACCGGCGTCCTTTATCTTCATACACAGAATTTCTTTTGCTTTTTGCAGGGCCTTTTCTGTTTGTCCGTCATCTCGGTAAAGTCTGAAAAGCAGGTACTTGGGCAACACTCTGGATGGAACCATATTGTATGCCGACAACAGAATCCGTTCGGCTTCCTCCGTTCTGCCCGTGCGCATAAAAGCTATCCCCATATCGCAAGCCAAATTGGAGGTCATAAACGGGAAATCCTTTCCCGTCGTCGTACGGATGAAACCGGCATAATCCCCGCTGTCGAACAAGTGTTTTGCATAACGGGACATGTATTTCGTATCGGCAGACAGCCGAATATCGGGCTTCCCCCGTTCCAAACCTTCGTATGCCGCGGCATAGCGCCGGTACATAGAAACACTTTGGCCGATCAGCAACAGGGATACCGCCGCCGCCGCAACGACGGCCGTTTTTTGTATCTTCCATTCGCACAGCGCCCGCGTATGGCACAATCCGAGTATCAGAGGAACGAACAGGCTCAGAGGGAAAACCCTGAACGGATACGAGAAAAACGCAAAAACACAGAGGCCGAGCAGCAAGGCTTTCAGTCCGGACGCTTTTCTGCCGGAAAAAGCCAAAAACAGGATGGCGCCGACAAACAGCAATCCGATACATCCCCATTCGCATCCGATCCCTATCCATTCGTTGAAGGGCCGATTGCGGTTGTCCGACCATTCCCGATACTCCGATGCGGGATGCGTCCCGAAATATTCGCTTTGATAGTTCATATACAATGCGGCGAAACTGCCTGCGCCATGTCCCGTTACGGGCGAATCCCGCATCATCTGTCCGCTGATTGTCCATACGGCTATCCGTACATCCGCCGAACTTTTTTTGTAACGATACAACCCGATGCCGGAGGCCATAATCGCCCCACAGAAAGAGGCCAACAGCAGATAGCGGCGGAGGTTTGTTTTATGTATAATACGCTTATAATAATGATACAGTAAATATCCCGATGCAAGGCCTGCAGCCAACCATGCCGCCCTCGAATCGCTGACAAGCATCATGCACAGGATAAAACCCAAGGCGGCAATCAAAACCGCGCATATCGTTTTCCGGCGGATAGCGTCCGTCAACAGGCATACTCCGGCAACGAAGGCAAGGGCTAAATACCCACCGTAGGGACCCGGATTGAAGAAACTTCCCGTAACCGCAAACTGGCTGTGTCCGGAAGGGATTGCACCCGCAAGTTGCAAAGCTCCGGCTATGCTCTGTATAAATCCCGATACAAGGATTGCGGACAGGACGCCTTTCTCGGCAATCTCTCCAAACGACCTTGCAAGCAAATACAGCGCAAATGCGACAGCCCAACGACAGCCCATCAGCTCACTGACCCTTGCTTCTTCGGAAAAAACGGCGTTTAACAGCGCGTATATCGCCAACCCGATAACAGCCATATCCATGCAGGTGAATCTTATCATCCGACCCTGTTTGCAGTTGAATATTACCTGCACCCACAAAATGCCGAGTATAAAAACGAGCGAGGCGGCAGGCGCTTCGTAATCATGACTTGCGGCCTGCGTCAATAGCGGAAGCAGGACAAGGTAAGCGAGAAATAAAACGTGTATAATGCGCATATTTTTTCGTTATCAACTCCCCCCGTTGCAGCAGATACCGAATATCGGGCATCCGCCGCAACGGGGAAAGTTATTGGCAGAGGGTCGTTTTTTCCTTGTTAGAAAAACTCTAATTCCTCATCAACTCTTCCCGCGTTTTGCCTATCGAACAAGTAACACGAATACAAAAGTACTTTTTACTGCTGTCCAACAAATAACTTGTCCCGGCGTTAATCCCGGCCTGCATCAGTTTGTTTTCCAGCGCATTAATCTTTGCTATCGTAAAGTAACTGACTAATCCTTCGGTGAATACGAATTTTGCACCCACATAATTCTTTGTTTTGGAATCGAAGTAACAGTCCATTGATAAACGGTTATTTCTACGCAGCACAAAGATATTGTCGAAATCGAG
>JAISUH010000034.1 GCA_031272205.1 Dysgonamonadaceae bacterium
CTGTCCGTTGCGTAAAAATATAACTGCGCAAAGGCGCGAAAGAAAAAAGAAATCTTTTTTCATTTTAGTTTAAGTTAAAGTTTTATTAAAGTTGGCGTGTCCCCGTTGGTTGTGAAACCGGCGGGGAATTTTTTTTTAATTGAGAATTAAGAATTGAGAATTGAGAAGTTAGAAATTAGAAGTTAGAAGGATTGATATGTATCCCAAAAAACAGCGATAACACCGTGCAAATCCCGCAGGGACGCCACTTATAGATCCCTTATTTCTAATAAGTTTTCCCTTAGTAGCCGTGAATTCGCCCCCCATTTTCTCCCTTATTCCATTATTTATCAGCAAAATAAGGGTGTGCAGTGGTGTGTAGCCTTGGGCTACTAAGGGTTGCGCAATAACAGATAAGGGTGTGTGGATGGGTGGCGCTTTGTGGCTACGAAAGGCGCTTTGATAGATAAGGGTCTAAATCCATCGATTTCTTTGTGGTTTTGTGGCTTCGTGGCAAAATAATCAAAATTTTATTGCTTTTCCCCCTGAGGTCAGGATCGAAGATCGGCGCCCCACATCAGTTTATCGCGCAGGGTGTCGAAAAAAGTAGTTCCTATTCTTTTTACAACCTGTATGGAGTAATCGGCTTTGCGAATTTCTATTGCGCTACGTTCGCTGAATATCTGAGACTCTCCGTCCATCGAAACCAAAAAATTGCGGCTGCGACTTTCCACTTTCAGCGAGATGCGGCTGTTATCGTCCACCACCAAAGGCCGCGAAGTGAGGCTGTGAGGCGCAATAGCAGCGAGGATAATGCTTGAAGAAGTCGGCATAAGGATGGGGCCGCCAATACTCAGCGCATAAGCCGTCGAGCCCGTCGGCGTGGCAACGATAAGCCCGTCGGCCTGATAAGTAGTCAGGTATTCGCCGTTGATACTGGCATGAATGGAAAGCATCGATGCCGTTTCCTGTTTCAAGATAGCCACCTCGTTCAGGGCGCGTATTTCGTAGCCAAAAGGAGTGGAACTCTCTTCGGTAACAGTTTCGAGCAGCGTGCGCGACTCGGTGCGGTAATCGCCCCTCAATATTTCGCCCAGCGTTTCTTCCATACCCTTATACGGAACGTCGGCAAGAAAGCCCAGTCGTCCGGTGTTCACGCCAAGAACGGGTATATTGCTTGACCCGATAACGGCCGCCGTGCGCAAGAAAGTGCCGTCGCCCCCAATGCTGAAAGCCATATCGACCGGAGGAAGCACATCAAAAAGGATGGCCATGGGACGCAACATATCTTTCGACGACCTCGACAAAGAGTCAAAAAACGCCTCAGCCAAATAAATTTGTGCCCGATATTGGCTGATCACCGCACAAACGTCGCAAAAACGGCGTTCGCCCTCCGCCGACCTGTCAGGAAACACCGATCCGAACACTGCTATTTTTTGGGGTTGCAATTGCATAGCTCCTGTTTTTTCGGTTACATATTCAGATAATAAAGCAATTCGTCGATCCGTTCGCGCCGTATATCGTCAATCTCCCCTTTTTTTGTGAAAGAATAGACGACTTTGTAGCCGAAGCGTTCGAAACTGCGAAGCGCCGCCGTAATATCGGGGATATCCAGCTTAACCGACACGAGCAGCGTAGAGTCGTCGCCCACAGGCAAAACGGTAAGCGAGAGTACGTGCGCATTGTTGTTCTCCACGATGCGAGCTATCTCCGTAAGCATATAATCTTTGAATGGAACTTCGATGATAATCAGCGAATTTTCCATCTCCGACAATTGCACAAACTGCTCCTTCGATAACGGCAAAGTGAAATTTTCTACCTGATTTTTGATAAATTCTTGCGCCGACATGTACTTAAAACGGTTTATTCGTATTACTTTTGTATCGTTTTACAAAGATGGGAATTTTTATTGGTTTTGGAATAAGATGAAAGCATTTTTTATTTTTCTTTATGCGTCTTCGTACAAGAAAACCCAAAGCCTGTTCTCTCATTAATATGAATCCATCAGGAAAGTTATAAATAGATGACAAAACTAAGTGTAAATATCAACAAAGTAGCCACCATACGCAATTCGCGTGAAGGCAACATCCCCGACATCGTACAGATAGCCGTTGATTGTCAACTGTTTGGAGCTGACGGCATCACCATTCATCCCCGACCCGACCAACGTCACATCCGTTACAGCGATGTGTTTGATTTACAGGCAAAAGTCAGCACCGAATTTAATATTGAAGGAAATCCTACGCCGGAATTTGTCTCGCTCATCAAAAAAGTACGCCCCACGCAGGTAACCTTAGTCCCCGACAGCCCCGAAGCGCTGACGTCGAACGCGGGTTGGGACACGGTGAACAATCAGGATTTCCTGACGGAAATCGTCGGCGAGTTTCAGTCCATCGGGATACGAACATCGCTGTTTGTGAATCCCAACCTCGAAATGATAGAAACGGCATCGAAAATCGGCACCGACCGCATCGAACTATACACCGGCCCTTACGCCGAGATGTTTAAGAAGAATAAGGAACAGGCCATCGCTCCCTACCTCGAAGCGGCGACCCTCGCCAAGAAATTGGGAATAGGCGTAAATGCCGGACACGATTTGAATTTGGAGAACCTGAACTTCCTGTACGTCAATATTCCTTGGCTCAAAGAAGTATCCATCGGCCATTCGCTTATCAGCGACGCGCTCTATATGGGTCTGGAAAAAACGATAAAAGCCTATAAAAATTGTTTAAAAGCACCCGAAAACCCAACAAAACTTGATTAAGTTGTTTATCTTTGAATATTTATAGATAAAGTATTGAAAATTTTATACAAATGACTCTTTTAGAAATATCAACCCAAATCGCACCCGATTCTTTGCAGCAAGCTGCATCAACACTTGACGCATCTTCGCCCGTCAGCGTATTCGACCTCGCCACAAAAGGCGGATGGATTATGCTTGTTCTGCTGGCCTTTCTTTTAGTAACGATTTACGTTTTCATCGAGCGCGTTTTAGTCATTGGCAAAGCGGGCAAAGAGGATGACTCTTTCATGAATCGTATAAAAGACTACATGCAGGAGGACAAAATAGAGGCAGCCTTAGCCCTTTGCCGTAAAACAGACACGCCTTCGGCGCGGATGGTTGCGAAAGGAATTTCGCGCTTGGGACGGCCTACCGCCGACATCATGACAACAGTTGAAAACGCAGGAAACATCGAAGTCGCCCAGCTCGAAAAAGGAATTGCCTTGTTGGCGTCCACAGCTTCCATTGCGCCCATGATGGGCTTCCTTGGAACCGTAACCGGTATGGTCAGGGCCTTTATGAGCATGGCAAGCGCAGGCGCAAACGTGAACATCACCATTCTATCTACCGGTATTTACGAAGCCCTGATTACCACAGTGGGCGGACTGATTGTCGGCATCATCGCCCTGTTTGCATACAACTACCTCACGACACTTGTCAAAGGGATCATGAACAAGTTGGAATCGCGCATCATGGAATTTATGGATATTTTGAACGAACCCGTCGTTAAACAATAAAACGAATATGGCATTAAAACAAAGATTGAACGTAGAAGCGAGCTTCAGCATGGCATCCATGACCGATATCATCTTTCTGTTGCTCATCTTCTTCATGATTACTTCTACCATCGTGGTGCCTAATTCCATAAAGGTGCTCCTGCCGCAATCGCAGCAACAGGCGCAGGCAAAACCCATCACGCGGCTCACCATCGACAAAGATTTGAATTATTACGTGGCTACCGGAAACGAAACCGAAAAACGGGTCAGTTTCGACCAAATCACGCCTTTCCTTCAAGCGGCTTATTCGGCCGAACCCGACATATTCGTCGCCGTTTATGCCGATGAATCTATTCCCTACAAAGAAGTCGTGCGCGTGTTGGACATTGCCAACCGGAACAATTTTAAAATGGTATTGATGACGCGGGCAAATTAGCGCCCGCGATATCAAACACGTTTATCCGTCAAAGACAAGATAACCGTCAGTCAAGCGAACAAAAAAATGATAACGAGAGAAAAAACAATCAGTGCGGCAGGAACCACCCTGTTTTTTATATTGCTCATGCTCTTCCTCCTTTTCTCTTACATCCGCATAGCCTTGCCACCGCCGCAAGAATTGGAAGGGATTCCCGTCATGTTTGGGAATATGCCCGACGCCTTCGGCAGCAACGAACCGCCGATGCTCGATGCAGCGCCCTTACCTGCGGCCGCAACCCAACCGGAAAAAGCGGTTCCAACGCCCCCTACCCCCAGCCCTGCACAGCAAAAAACGTCCGACCAAGACTTCATCAGTCAGACGTCGGAACAAAGCGTGAAGGTGAATGTCGAAGCCGAGAAAAAACGTCGCGAGGAGGCGCTGTTAGCCGCTCAACGTCGCCAACAGGAAGAAGCCGAAGCACGCGCCAAACAGGAGCAGGAAAACCAACGCCGCAACATCAACAACAATGTGTCGGGTCTGTTTGGCGATAATTCGAGCGGAAGCCGCGGGGAAAGCACGGGAACGGGAGTGCAAGGCGTTCCGACAGGTAACTCCGCCACCGGAGCGAAAAGCGGCGTCGGAGGAATAGGCACTTATGATTTAGGTGGCCGCAGCGTCGGATCAGGCGGCTTAATACAACCCAAATATACGGCAGACGACTACGGAACGGTGGTCGTAAATATCACCGTGGACCCGCAAGGAAACGTTATTGAAGTCGGAAAAGGAAAAGGGACAAACACACCCAGCGCCACCTTGCTCAATGAAGCCTTCAAAGCGGCACGCAGCACCAAGTTCAACGCCATCAACAGCGGAAACAACCAACAAGGCACCATCACATACAAATTTAATCTTAAATAACGAAAGACGAAACAAGATGAAAAAAGCAGTTCTGTTTTTGGCAACCGGCTTCGAAGAAACCGAAGCCTTAGGGACCCTCGATATATTGAGGAGAGCCGGTATCCCCACCGAAACGGTTTCCGTTACCGGAAAAAAAGAGGTGGCCGGAGCGCACAATATAACGGTTTTGTCCGACAAACTTTTCGAAGATGTCGATTTTTCTGAAATCGACGTGCTGGTACTACCCGGCGGAATGCCCGGCACAAAAAACCTGAATGCGCACGAAGGCTTGAAAAATCAATTGAAAGCCTTTGCCCAAAAAGGCAAACAAGTGGCGGCTATATGCGCTGCACCCATAGTTTTGGGGGGACTGCAGCTGTTGAAAAACAAAAAAGCCACTACGTATCCGGGATGCGAACCGGAACTTATCGGAGCAAAAATAACCGGAGAATCGGTTGTCGTGGATGGCAATATCATCACCGGAAAAGGGCCGGGAGTAGTTTTCGATTTCGCGCTGCAACTTGTGGAAGAAATTGCCGGAAAACACACACGCGACAAAGTGGCCAAAGACTTGCTGCTGTCTTGATTTTACAAATAAAAACGTCTGTTATTTAAAAAAACAGGGTTGTTTTTTGAGATAAGCATTATCTTTGCACTGCTTTTCTTAAAAAAATACGGAAATGACAGTCAGAAAAACCATCTTTTTTATCTTTATTGCCTTCGCGGGTGCATTGAGCGCCCAGCAAAACGGCGCTTTTACCCTCGAAGATCTTATTCCCGGAGGGAAAACGTTTTACAACTTTTATCCCCGCATCCCGGCACAATATCAATGGTACGGCGACAAATTGGTCTGCGTGAAAGGCGATTCGGTCTTTATTTCCGAAAATCCGGATAAACCGCAAAACCGAAGCTTGCTGTTCACCTTGGGCGACCTGCAACAAAAATCGGGCGACAAAAACACCCGAATAAGCAACGTTGTATTCCCGCAAAAAGGAACGTTGCTGCAGTATTTCACTTCGAAAGGCATCGGCATTTACGACTTGAAATCCGGACAACCCGAATCGTTTTTTGCCTATCCCGAAGGAAGCGCTAACCACGAACTCGACCCGCAAAACCAACACTTGGCATACACCAAAGGCAACAACCTGTTTTTGCTTGACGCAAACGGAACCGAGATTGCCGTTTCCAACGAATCCGACAAAGGAATCGTTTACGGACAGTCGGTTCACCGTAACGAGTTTGGTATCTACAAAGGGATTTTCTGGTCGCCCGACGGACAAAAACTGGCTTTCTACCGCATGGACGAAACAATGGTTACCGACTATCCGTTGGTGGACGTTTCCGCACGCATCGCTACGCTCAAAGACATTAAATATCCGATGGCCGGTATGAAAAGCCACGAGGTAACGGTCGGCGTTTACGACGTCCGTTCGGGAAACACTGTTTATCTCGAAACGGGCGAACCGAAAGAAAAATACCTGACCAACGTGGCTTGGAGCCCCGACGGCAGCAAAGTCTATATCGCCGAACTGAATCGGGAACAAAACCACCTGAAAATGGCGCGTTACGACACCGCATCGGGGAAATTGGAAACGACGCTGTTCGAAGAATCGCACCCGAAATACGTCGAGCCCGAACATCCGGCGCTGTTCATACCCGGCAACACCAATCGGTTTATCTGGCAAAGCAAACGCGACGGTCACAACCACTTGTATCTTTACGACGCCTCAGGCAAGTTCTATAAGCAACTGACGAAGGGTGACTGGGATGTTACCGATGTTTTCGGTTTCGACGAGAAAGGAGAAAAACTCTTTTTCGCTTCCACCAAGCCCACGCCGATGGACAGGCAAGTGTATGCCGTAGGCATGAAAAACGAAAAGATAGAAGCCCTTACATCCGTTTCGGGAACTCACAGCGGCCATGCAAGCGCATCGGGACGGTATTTTATCGACCGTTTCTCGGCAAACGATAACCCCGGCGAAGTCTTTTTGATTGACACCCGCAAGAAAAACATCCAAACGATAGCCTCCGCAAAAAATCCATACAAAGGATTCGCGGTTCCGACCGTAGAATCGGGTACAATAAAGGCAGCCGACAACAAAACCGACCTATTTTACCGCATGGTGAAACCTGCCGATTTCGACCCTTCAAAAAAATATCCGGTCATTGTGTATGTTTACGGTGGGCCGCACTCGCAATTGGTTGCCAACCGTTGGCGTTACGGTTCGGGCGGATGGGAGATGTACATGGCGCAAAAAGGATATTTGGTCTTCGTGATGGACAACCGGGGAACATCGAACCGGGGATTCGACTTCGAGAACGTAACGCACCGGCGCCTTGGCGTGGAAGAAGGCAAAGACCAGATCCGCGGCGTGGAATTTCTGAAATCGCTACCCTATATCGATGGCGATCGAATCGGCGTTCACGGCTGGAGTTACGGCGGCTTCATGACTATTTCGCTCCTGCTCGATTACCCCGATGTGTTTAAGGTGGGTGTAGCCGGCGGGCCGGTCATCGACTGGAAATATTACGAAGTGATGTATGGCGAACGCTACATGGACAGGCCGCAGGAAAATCCCGACGGCTACGAGAAAACAAGTCTGCTGAACAAAGCGGGGAACCTGAAATCGCGTCTGCTCATCATCCACGGCGATGAAGACCCGACAGTGGTCTGGCAGAACAGCCTGATGTTCCTGAAATCGTGCATCGGCGCGGGGACGCATCCCGATTATTTTGTCTATCCCGGCCACGGGCACAACATGACGGGACACGACCGCGTTCACCTTCACGAACACATCACACGGTATTTTGAAGATTTCATGCCGCAAGCCGAAAAATGATTTTTTTCTTATGCAATACGAACTTTTTCAACCCGAAGATCGCTTTTCTTTTTTCAGTCTTAGTAGCGGAAGTTGCGGCAATTGCTACTACTTGGGCAACAACAGCTACGGGATACTCATCGATGCAGGAATCGGCACGCGAACCATCAAGAAAAGGCTTGCGGAAAACGGCGTCGAAATAACGAGTATTCAGGCGGTGCTGATTACGCACGACCATTTAGACCATATCCGGTCGATTGGCTCCTTGGGGGAAAAACTTCACATTCCCGTGTATGCCACGCACAAGGTGCATAAAGGCATCGAAAATTGCCGTCTCGTGCGGGAAAAGCTGAACGGTTCGCGACGGTATTTCGAAAAAGGGAAGCCTTTCCATATCGAAGATCTTACGATCACCGCCTTCGACGTGCCGCACGACAGCATCGATCACAACGGCTTCTTCTTCCAGTTTGCCGGTCAAACGCTTGCCTTAGCAACCGACGTGGGAGCGATCACCGATGAAATTGCGGGTTATGTGCGTAAGGCAAATCATTTGATTATCGAAAGCAATTACGACGAAGAGATGTTGCAGACCGGACATTATCCCTACATACTGAAACAACGGATCAGCGGCGGATCGGGGCATTTGAGCAACCGTCAGACGGGCGAATTTTTAGCAGACATTTACGGCGGACATTTACGGAACATTTGGCTCTGCCACCTGAGCGCCGACAACAACCGCCCCGAACTTGCCTACGAAACCATCGGGCAATGTTTGGCGCAAAAAGGCATCACAATTGGGGAAGATGTGGCCTTGCGCATCTTGAAACGCAACACGTTGTCGCAACGCATCGAACTTTTAAATTCGTAACTCGAAAAAAAACATTTCAAATTCAAAAAGAATCCGGACGATGGAAAAATCGCTGAAAGAACGTACGGCACGAGGCCTTTTTTGGGGCGGGTTCAGCAATGGCATCCAGCAATTGGTCAATTTGCTGGCAGGCCTGATCCTTTTATGGATTCTCTCACCCGAAGATTACGGTATCATTGCCGTCCTCAGCATCTTTACCGCTTCGGCTATCATCTTGCAGGACAGTGGTTTCTCGGCTGCTCTTATCAACAAGAAAGCGTTCCGGCACGAAGATTTCAATGCGGTTTTTTGGTTCAACATCTTTGTTGGCGTGGCCTTGTACACCGTTCTGTTTTTCTGCGCCCCGCTTATCGCCGATTTCTACAACAAACCCGCTTTGACAAACGTCGCGAGGGTTTACCTGCTTTGGTTTGTGTTCGGATCGGCCGGCTCCACTCATTTTTCGGTTCTGCATAAAAAATTGATGGCGAAGGAGAAAGCGAAAATCGAAATCGCCGCCCTGCTTATCGCTTCCGCCATCGGAATCGGATTGGCCGTCGCCGGATTGGGCTATTGGGCGCTCGTCGGCAACACCGTCTCACACGGATTTTTGCTGATGCTCCTGAGATGGCATTATTCACCGTGGCGGCCAACCCTCTCTTTCCATTTTTCGCCGCTGAGGAAAATGCTCCCGTTCAGTTCCAAAATACTGCTGACCAATCTGTTTTCGGTCGTTAGCGGCAATATTTTCTCCAATATTCTGGGTATTTTAAAAGGGTTCGACGTAACGGGCCTGTATTCGCAGGGCAAGAAATGGTCTGACATGGGTTCCACCTTCGTATGGAATACCGTAAACAGCGTTTCCCAGCCCGTCTTGGCGGAAGTGGCCGACGACAACAGCCGTCAAAAAAACATTTTCCGAAAAATGCTGCGTTTCGTGTCCTTCGTGTCTTTCCCGCTGATGTTTGGGCTGGCGCTGATAGCCCCCGAACTGCTGTCGATGATCGCCGACGGGAAATGGATGGGTGCGGCGCCTGTTTTGCAGATACTTTGCGTGTGGGGCGCATTCATGCCTCTGAATAATTTGTATTCCTCGATGATGATCAGCCGCGGGAAATCGAATATCCATTTGGCTTGCACCATCACTATCTCGACGGTGCAACTCGTCGCGGTTTTCATCACGGCGCATTACGGACTTTACCCCATGCTGGCAGCTTATGTCGCGATAAACATGTCCGGATTGTTTTTGTGGCAGTATTTTGCCAAACGACATCTCGATGTGAAATACGGGGAAGTCATTTTTCGGGATATACTCCCGTTTATAGCCATTACGTTTATCACACTGACAGCCGCTTGTTTCGCAGCCTACCCTTTCGAAAACAATATACTGCGCCTTGCCCTGAAGATTATCGTCGCCTCGGCGCTGTATATTGGAATCATGTATTTTTCAAAAGCAGTGATTTTCCGTGAAGCCCTTGCGTTTTTCCGTCAACAATTCTTCGTCCAACGGGAAAAAAAATCCTGAAACTATTTCTTCAATATCCGAAGAGGCTGTCCTCCAAGTTGCGCCGCCATTTCGGAAAAGGAGCTTCCAAACGAGCCGTAGATTTTTTGGGTGGAAGCCAAGGTATAAAGATCGGCAACGGCATCCTTCATTCCTCCGATGCTGTTGCGCGCAGCTTCTTTCGAAGAGCTGACAATCCTATCGCCATACCTTTCCATCAGCCATTGTTTATCTTTCTCCGAATCGCTCGCCAAATAGAATTTCACGCCGGCGTGTAACTCAATTTCTTCGTCCATTTTTTCACAGAACAATTCTATCGGGCTGTGTTCTATCGACCGGAGATTGTCCGTCCGGCGGATATGTATCCCCACATTATAGTCCGAAAAAGAGCGACGCCGGTTCTCGACAACCTCCTCAATCGATTCTACCGGCTTAAACAACAAACGGTACAGCTTATCATCGAGCGTCCCGAAAGGCAGGTAAGTAGCCATATACACGTTTGCGTTTTTCGCCCACGACGCAAAATCGAAACCGTCGCGGATGAGGGAATCCATTTCCCGCTCATAAATGGCTTTGTCGAACAAACAGTTTTGAAACAAGCGCGGCACAAACCCATTGCGGAGCCGGGGACGGCCGAAGGTCAGCAAATCAATGGCATTGGCCTCTTTTACAGTCAGATTGGGGTATTTCATCGGCCGGAACAAGTCGCCGAAAGGGCATCGCAAAGCCCAGTCGCGAAACCAGATGACACGAAGCGCCCCGCCCGTTTGGGCTGCAAGATTGAAAGCACCTGCCACTGCCCGCATCCTGTTTGCCAATCCACCTACCGGAACCAATGTAATTTTGTTCATCTTTTTGTCGTCGCTCATTTTTTTATGCGACAAAGATAAGGAATTTGGGTGAAAGAATTTGTTTGCCGAAATGATTATGAATGTTAAGCTGACATTTATTATCAAACACGCTATGAATCAGGGATCGACAATGTTAAAAAAATCAAAAAGAAAAAACGTTAATGTTTACTAAAATATTATTTTCAATAATAATTCTTTTATAATTTTGTAAGGAAATAAATCTTTCAGCTAAAATAGGATTGTGTTAGACAACTGTGGTGTAAATTATTAAATATTATGGGTATTGAAGATAATTTTTACGGCAATTTTATGCAGACCATAAATGCATTAGTACCCGAAAAAAGGGTATTAACCAACTCGCTTTCCAAAATTCTTTCATTGGAAAAAGAATCGGTTTATCGAAGATTGAGAGGCGAGGTATCTTTTTCTTTGAATGAAATCATAAAGATTTCCAGACATTACGGACTCTCGATTGACGCGCTTGTCGGTATTTCGCAGCCCTACCGCGGAGGAGACTCTTATCATCTTTATTTTCAAGATTTCAACAATCTTTCAGATGTTGATTACAAAAATGCGGAAGACTATATTAAGGCCTTAGACACAGCGTCGCACGACGAAAAAGCGGAGTTCGGTTACGCCTCCAGCACGATGCCGCTTCACATCCTTGCGATGTATCCCAATCTGTACCGTTTCTATATGATGAAATGGAAGTACTACTACAACTCCCAATACGAAAAAGAACTCAAGTATTGTCACGTGGTAAGGCCCGAAAGATTGACGGAACAGCATGCCCGATTTACAACTACCATACAAAATATTCCGACCATATTTATTTTGGACGAGCGCTTGCTGCCCGATTTGATTCGCGATATCAAATATTTCCATACCATCCGCATGATAACCGACGAAGAAGTGAGGGATCTGAAAAACGACTTACTCCAACTGCTTCAAGTAGCGGAACGAGTAGCCGAAAAAGCGGCATACCCCAACGGTATCAAAGTGGAAATGTACGCCTCGGGCCTTTCGATGGACACATCGTACGCCTATCTCTACGGCAATAATATTTTTGTGAGCATGATCAATGCCTACACTCTCGAACAAATCACATCCACAAACAGAAATTCCTGCGATTTTATGCGTGAATGGATGAGAAAAATGAAACGAACATCGATGTCTCTTTCGACTTCCGAATTCAACCGCATCAAATATTTTGACTCCCATAACAAGCTCTTAGATGCCGAATTGTAAAAATGACACAAAGTGTCAGGATTTTTTCGAAAACCCAAAATTCTGACACTTTGTGAGGCAAAAATGAAAAATTTGTGTCTCATTTTGCAACTTTTTTCCTTTAACGCCGAATTTCTGACATTTTGAGAGGAAAAAATTTCATTTTACACCCTCATTTTGAGGCAAAAAAATATTCCCATATTATTTTTTTTGATATAAATTTGTCTGGTAAAGATTGGACGAAAACGAAACATTTGAATTGGACAAATGTTCGAACTTATGATTTTGCGATTACACTATTTTGTATCATTACACAAACGAAACCGAGACAACGTTATGAATGAATATTGTTTCTATAATAAAAATTAATCAAAGATATGCCCGGAAAAGTCGAAAGATTTTCGGGCTTATCGCCGTCCGGCTTCGGGGATGTAGTCGAAAATTGACATATAACAATATGATTTACAGTATATTGATAATGTTCATGATTCTTTTTGACTAGCGTTAATGTTTATTTCAATGCTACGGATCCCCGGAGGTTGTGAAACCTCCGGGGATTTTTTCAGTCAAAAAAAGGCTATTCGACGATTTTTTTGAGCGCAAAAAATTCGTACAAAAGTTGTCAAACGGCAAAAAAGTAAAATGACACAAAATGACACAATTTTTCCACTAATGTGCAATTTGTGGCAATTTATGAGGAAAAAATAAAAATTCGAGGCAGATTTTGCAATTTTTTTACTCAAACTTCGAAAATTGTGCAAAAAGTGAGGAAAAAAAATTAATTAATACTCTTATTTTGAGGCAAAAAAATGATGGATATTTCTTTTTTTGGATATAACTTTGCGGTGTGAAGATTGGATAAGAAATTTAACTGTTCATAGTTTTTTTATCTGGCATTAAGTTTATTTCAATGCTACAAATCCTCGATGGTTGTGAAACCGACGGGGATTTTTTTTATTTACCCCTTTTTCTGTTCTGCTTGCCAATGAAAAATTGCCCTTCGCGCAATTCTATTTGTTCAAATGCACTATCTTTGTCCGAACAAACAAAAATCAGATCCGGTTTTATCGAACGATGGAAGGAAGCACAGCAACACAACAACCGAAAATTTGCGTGATTATTGCCTCACACAATTTTGAACCGTGGATGGACGTTTGCATCCCCTCGGCGCTGCGGTCGTCCATACCGGTAACGGTTTTGGTTGTCGATAATGCGTCCTCGGACAACACGTGCAACCGAATCAAAAGCGACTATCCCGATGTTTTACTCTTCGAGAACAAACAGAATTTGGGTTTCGGGCAAGCCAACAACATCGGGTTGAAGTATGCGATAGCCGAGGGATTCGATGATGTGTTTCTCCTGAATCAGGATGCAACAATAGAAACCGACACCCTCGAAATTCTCGTTTCGGAAGCCCAAAAGCGCCCGCATCTCGGAATCATCTCCCCCGTTCATTTAAACGGACGGGGCGACAGTTTTGATTTCGGATTCAAAACATACACTAAACTATCTGATTTGCAAGATTTAGACCAGTTATCCGACGACCCTGTCGAATGTCCTTTCATCAATGCCGCGCTGTGGCTCATCCCGATTGACGTAATAAAGTTAGTCGGCGGTTTTGCACCAATTTTCCCGCATTACGGCGAAGATGTGAATTATGCCCAGCGCGTACGGTTTCACGGATACAAAACAGGCTTTGTAAAATCGGCAAAAGGCTGCCACTTTCGGGAAAATCGGGAAATAAGTCCGGCTCAGTTTTTTTATGCCGAGTACATCTACTTCCTTTCCGAATCGGTCAATCCTTTCCATTCGTTGTTTAAAGCGTTTGCATACAGCATTATGGCCGCCTTAAAAAAAGCAACCTCCACCCTGTTGAAAGGAAATTTTCGCGCTTTTTCGGAATACACGTCCATCGTGTTCCGGTTAGCGGGAAAAACCAAACGCATCCTGAAAACGAGAACGCAATCCATCCGGAGAAACAGGCCTTTTTTGTAACAGTACCATTATTTATAATAAAACAGATTGATTCAAACATTCCATAAACAAGGTATAAAATATGAGCCCAATAGGATACTTCTCCATCATCCGAAGAAAATGCAAGATGCGCTTTCAATCGTTCATCCATGCGAAGCAGTTGGAAGGTCTTCGCAAGAAAATCCTCTACCATTATGCGCAGCATCCGGTTGTCGATGCGGAAATAAACGAGGCCTTGGCTCACATAGAAAAGCACAAATTGAGCGCTTTCTTCGGCGATTTTCAAAAAAAATACAACGCTAATGAGGTTGCGGTACACAGTGATTCGTCGAACGGGCTGCCCTACGTTGTTGCCGACGGCAAGAAGCTGTATTTCAAACGTTCGCAGAACAAGCGCACCATTCAACTGCTCTTCAACGGGTTACGCACCGAGCAAGACAGTCAATGCCCGCATTGTTATACAGACCATGATTTTTTTGTTGAAGAGGGCGATACGCTTGCCGATATTGGTTGTGCCGAAGGCAATTTCACCCTGATGAACATCGAGACATTGAAGAAAGCCTATCTCTTCGAGCAAGATCCGGAGTGGCGCGAAGCCCTCGAAGCCACGTTCGCTCCATGGAAAGAGAAAGTGCAAATCATCCCCAAATACGTATCGGATACCGATTCGGAAACGGAAGTGAGCTTGGATTCTTTCTTCGCCGAAAAAGAAGATCGCCCAAATTTCTTTAAGATTGACGTGGAAGGAGCCGAAGGCCGCGTTTTGGAAGGAATGTCGGGATTAATGCTGCAGGACAAGCTCAAAATGGCGCTGTGCACTTATCACAATCAAGGCGATTTTGACGCGTTTTCGCGCTACTTTGCACAAACCGATTTCAAGTTTAAGCCCAATCCGGGAGTGATGATCTTCCTGAACGATTTAGAGACCCTCCAAGCACCGTTTTTCAGAAAATGTCTGATAAAGGCGTGGCGGCAAGGGCAAAAAACCTGAAAAAAACATTAACTTTACATCCTTAAAACAAATCATTGACAACATGTCCCTCGCCCCAATCATCCTGTTCGTTTACAATCGTCCGTCGCACACGCGGCTGACGATAGAAGCTTTGCTCAACAACCGCTTGGCTTCCGAGAGCGATTTGTGGGTTTTTGCCGACGGCAGCAAAGGAGAAAAAGACCGGAAGGGCGTGAACGAAGTGCGAAAAACAGTCCGGGCTATCGACGGATTCAAATCAATACAAATCATTGAAAACGAATCGAATGTAGGCTTAGCCAACAACATCATCAAAGGCGTAACGCAAGTGGTTAACGAACGGGGAAAGGTCATCGTTGTGGAAGACGATTTAATTACCTCGCCCTATTTCCTCACTTTCATGAACAAAGGCCTCGACTTTTTTGCAAACGAAGAAAAAGTAGGACATATACAGGGGTATTCCTATCCCGTTCCGCAGTTTCCCGAAGCCTTTCTCACAAAATGGATCGGCAGTTGGGGCTGGGCAACATGGAAACGTGCGTGGCAATACTTCAACCCCGACGGACAGGCTCTGATGGACGAGTTGAAACGACGAAAATTGACCCGGAATTTCGATTTCGACGGGAAATATCCCTATACGCAAATGTTGCAGCGGCAGATTGACGGTGCAAACAATTCGTGGGCCATACGCTGGTTCGCTTCAGCCTATTTGCAGGGGATGTTGTCGTTGAATGCCGGACGGTCGTTGGTGCGCAACATCGGATTCGACAATAGCGGCGTTCATTGCAACGACGACAACATCTATAATACAACGCTCTATGGCAAAGAAGTTTGTATTGACATTACTCGGATCGAAGAAGATTTGACAGCTCGCAAGCTCATCAAAAAATTCCACGGCAGGACCTTTTCCCTGCAAGCAAAAATAAGGAGACGGATAAACCGATTTTTACGAAGCAGATGAAGATACTTATTGTCAGTACATCGGACGTGCAGGGAGGGGCAGCCATTGCGGCTTACCGACTGATGCAAGCCTTGAATGCCAGCGGCACTGAGGCCAAAATGATGGTTTGCCGCAAAAAAACTCGCAACAAACGGGTTATCGGCATCGGCACGAAATGGGCGACAGCACAGAATTTCTATTCCGAACGCTGGCGGATCTTCCGTCAGAATGGTTTTTCGCGCAGGCATCTTTTCGATGTTTCCATCGCCAATACCGGCCATTCCATCACAGACACGCCGGAATTTAGGGAAGCCGACCTCATTCACCTGCATTGGATTAACCAAGGGATGCTGTCGCTGACGGAGATTGAAACCATTCTGAAATCGGGCAAAAAAGTAGTATGGACCCTGCACGACATGTGGCCCATAACAGGCATCTGCCACCACACGCTGGTTCACACCGACCATCCCTCTACTTTCTGTGCCTGTCCCTATTTCGGGAAACGTTTAGACCGCTTGTCTCATCTTGTTTTCAATCAAAAGCAGGCTGTTTATTCGTCAGGAAACATCTCTTTTGTGGCTTGCAGCCAGTGGTTGGAAAAATTGGCGAAAAACAGTCCGCTGACGCAAGGACAAACAGTCGCGTCTATCCCCAACCCTATCGATACGCAGCAATATTGCCCCGAAAATAAAGATGAAATCCGCAAAAAGTTGAACCTTTCAAAAGACAAAAAATACATTTTGTATGCCGCGGCAAAGGCGTCGGACAAACGCAAAGGATTGGATTATTTATTAGCCGCCGATAAAATTCTCTCCAAAATGAAGAAAGACCTTGTTTTTCTGATTGCCGGGGTAGAAGGCGAAATGGTTTCTTCGGCATTGGTTTCCAATTCGATACATTTGGGATACGTCTCTTTCGACAAAATGACGGACTATTACCGCGCGGCCGATATTTTCCTCACTCCCTCGCTTTTTGAGAATCTGCCGAACACCATTATGGAAGCCATGGCTTGCGGAACACCCTGCGTGGGATTCAATGTGGGAGGGATTCCCGAAATGATCGACCACAAGAAAAACGGTTTCGTTTGCCACTATCAGGATGCCGACGCATTGGCCAAAGGCATTATCTGGACTTTGTTTGAAGCCGATTATCGGATTTTGTCCATCAATGCCCGCGAAAAAGCGCTGAGAGATTACAGCGAAACTGTAGTTGCAAAGCAATATACAAGTTTATACAAAAATTGATCATTATGAATCTGACCGACAGGCTTTATTGGCTAAAATACTGGGAAAATTACGAGTACGAAAAAGTGCCTTCTAAAGTGCCTTTTGAAAAATTTTTGCCCCGGTTCAACGGAATAAAAAGTTTTATCGAAATTGGCGGTTTTCCCGGAGTATATGCCTCCATGTTCTACAAACGCGGCTGTTACGATGTGTCGGTGTTGGATTTTTTTATTGACCAAAAGACGATAAACCATTTTGAGGAAATAAATGATATTCCAAAAAATTCCATCAGTTGTATTGAATCCGATTTTTTTGCCTTCAAAACAAAAAAACGTTACGATCTGGTCTTTTCTAACGGTTTTATTGAACATTTCGACAACACAAAAGAAGTTATTTCGCGCCATTGTGAGCTTCTCAGCGATAGTGGAAAGCTGTTGATCATACTTCCTAACTTTCTCGGTTTGAATGGTTTTATCCAATATCTTTTCGATCGCGAAACATTGTATGCCCACAATCTCAACAGTATGAAAATCCCTTTCCTGAAAAAGATTGTTACGGAGTTGGGACTGAAAAATATCCAATTGGAATATACCCGCAAACCCATGGTTTGGCTGGAACCGAAAGTGAAAAACGCTGTATGGCGTAAATTCGTGAAAGCGATCAGCTTCGGCATAAAATTATTTCCTATTAAGTGCCGCTTATTGTCGCCTTACATTGTAATTTATGCTGAGAAATAAAATCCATCCATTATGAAGAAAACTAAATCGCTGTCGGTCATAACGGTTACTTTCAACGCCGAAAAAACCTTGGAACGAACGCTCAAGAGCGTCCAACAACAGACATGGGCGGATATCGAACACATCATCGCGGATGGAAATTCGACCGACGCTACCATTGATATCGTCCGCCGTTACGAAAGTCCGAGGTTGAAATGGCTTAGCGAACCCGATAAAGGCTTGTACGATGCGATGAACAAAGCTGCGACAATGGCCAAGGGCGATTACCTCTGTTTTCTCAATTCAGGAGATGTATTTTACACAAAAACAACTGTAGAACAACTATTTAGATCTATTTTTGAAGGGGAAGAACCCGATATCATCTATGGTGAAACCGATATCGTTGACGACGAAGGGAGCTTTCTCTATCACCGCCGTCTGAGGTCTCCCGAAAAATTGGAATGGACGAGTTTTAAGCAGGGGATGTTGGTGTGCCATCAAGCGTTTATTGTCCGTCGGGCGCTTTTCGAGCCTTACGACTTGTCGTACCGCTTCTCTTCCGATATAGACTGGTGCATCCGCATGATGAAAAAAGCGACAAAAATCCACAATACGCACTGTACGCTCATCAACTATTTGGAAGAGGGGATGACTACGGCAAACCGCAAAGCCTCGTTGAAAGAACGATACCGCATTATGAACGCACATTACGGCCGATGTTCCACTTTTTTTCACCACCTTTGGTTTGCGCTAAGGATGTGTATTCGCTAATATGGAAATAAAAGTCATGAATAGAAGGAAACTGAATGTTGAAGAACTCAATCGTTTGAGCATCGAAGAATTTCAATCGGCGGATAAAATCCCGTTGACAGTAGTCCTCGATAACGTACGCAGCCGGAACAATATCGGCTCGGTTTTCCGTACAGGCGATGCGTTTCGGGTAGAAGAAATTGTTCTTTGCGGCATAACATCCGTCCCTCCGAATGCGGAGATTCACAAAACCGCCCTCGGCGCCGAAAATTCGGTTAAGTGGACCTATTACAATGAGACCTTATCGGCAGTACGGCAGTTGAAAAAGGCCGGTTCGATCGTTTTTGCCGTAGAACAGACCGAGAACAGCCTTTCGTTGGAAAACATCCGGCTCGATAAATCGAAACGCTATGCCGTTGTTCTGGGGCACGAAGTGCACGGCGTACAGCAGGCTGTCGTCGATGAATGTGATCATTGCATCGAAATCCCGCAATTCGGCACCAAACATTCCCTCAACGTATCGGTTGCAGCCGGAATCGTAATTTGGGATTTCTTTAAGGCATTGATATGAACCGTTTTATGAAAATAGTTATCTTTGCAGAAACCAATTGCTAATCGATGAAAATAGAATCAAATTCCGCCATCATCAGTGCACACGACGTCAGTAAATTCCGTTTTCGCGACACACCGTTCGTGAAGCTGATGAACAAGCGCGTCTATAACATTTTGCTCGTCGCCTCGCGATACGACATGTTCACCTTAGAAGACGACGGCCGTGTGGACGAACAAATTTTCAATGAATACGTTTCGTTGAGCATGCGCTACCCTCCCCGATTTACGCAGGTGGACAATAACCGCGAAGCGATGCGCGAACTCAAAACGAATCACTACGAATTGGTAATCTGCATGCCCAACATGGACAATAACGATTCGTTTGAGCTGGCCAAAGAAATCAAAAAAAAATACCCCAACACCTTTGTTGTTTTGCTGACGCCTTTCTCGAAAGAAGTTACGCGCACGCTACAGAGCGCCGATCTGAGCGGGATCGATTACGTGTTCAGCTGGCTCGGCGACACCGATTTGCTGTTAGCTATCATTAAATTGGTGGAGGACAAGATGAATGTGGACAACGACGTGAAAACCGTCGGGGTACAAACCATTTTGCTGGTGGAAGACTCCATCCGTTTCTACTCCGCAGCGCTCCCGATGCTGTTTAAATTTGTACTTTCCGAATCGAAAGAGTTTGCCAAAGAGGCGCTCAACGACCACCTGCGCACTTTGCGCATGCGCGGAAGGCCAAAAATACTCTTAGCACGCCATTACGAAGAAGCCGTGCATCTCTTCCGCAAATACGGCGGTAACATGCTCGGTCTGATATCCGACATGAGTTTCAATCGCAAAGGCGAAAAAGACAAGTTGGCGGGGAAACGGTTTGGCGAATGGGTGCACAGCCAAAATAAGTACATTCCCATTATTTACGCCTCATCGGAATCCGAAAACGAAAAATACGCCGCCGAGGTAAACGGTTTTTTCATCGACAAAAACTCAAAAACCTTTCCGCAAGACCTTCGCAAAGCGGTAAAAGAGAACCTCGGTTTCGGCGATTTTATCATCATCGATCCGGAAACGAAACAGGAAATTTTCCGCATCAAAAACCTGAAGGAACTGCAAAACAACATCCGTTACATCCCCGAAGATTCGTTGTATTACCACCTGTCGCACAATCATTTTTCGCGTTTTTTCTATTCACGCGCCATGTTCCCCGTAGCGGAAATGCTGAAAAAAATCCCCGTTACGGCTTACGCCAACATGAACGATGCGCGTGAACTTATCTATGCATCCATCCTCCAATACCGCCGTTTGAAAAATACGGGAGTGGTTGCGGTTTTCGAGAAAGACCGTTTCGACCAGTATTCCAATTTTGCGCGAATCGGCGAAGGCTCAATGGGTGGAAAAGGACGCGGACTGGCCTTTATCGGCCATATTGTGAAATTGCACCTCGAACTGAACGAATACGACAATTTTCCGGTGTCCATTCCCAAAACAGTCGTGCTCTGCACCGATCTCTTCGACGAGTTCATGGAGTCTAACAACCTGTATCCCATAGCTTTATCAGACAGACCTGACGAGGAGATTTTAAAACATTTCTTAGCGGCAAAACTGCCGAAACGATTGGTGAGCGATTTCCTTGTGTTCTTCAATGCCATCAATAACCCCATCGCCATACGCTCTTCGAGTATGCTCGAAGACTCGCTCTATCAGCCCTTTGCCGGCATTTATTCAACCTACATGATTCCTTACGTAACCGACAAAACGGAGATGATACGCCTTTTGAGCAACGCCGTAAAAGCCGTTTACGCATCGGTTTTTTATCGGGATAGCAAAGCTTATATGGCTGCTACACACAACCTTATCGATCAGGAAAAGATGGCTGTCGTGTTGCAGGAAGTCATTGGGCAACAATACCAATCGCATTTTTACCCCACAATTTCGGGCGTAGCCCGTTCCTACAACTACTACCCCATCGGTAAAGAACGGTCGGAAGACGGTATCGTGAATATGGCGCTGGGATTGGGAAAATACATCGTGGAAGGCGAATTGGGACTGCGGTTTTCGCCCCTGCACACCGACAATATCCTGCAATTGAGTACACCCGATTTGGCGCTGAAAGATACGCAGACGCAATTTTTCGCCTTGGATCTGGATTCGATTACGAAAGATTTTTCCATCGACGACAGCTTCAATTTTCTGAGATTGCGTTTGAAAGATGCTGAAAAAGACGGCGTTTTGCGATACATATCATCCACTTATGATCCTGCGGATCAGGTTATTCGGGAAAGTTATTACGAAGGAGGGCGAAAAATCATCTCTTTTGCAAACATCCTGCGCCACAACACATTGCCTTTGGCCGAGATGCTCGACAAAGTATTGAAAGCCGGACAAAAAGAGATGGGGCGTCCCGTCGAGATTGAATTTGCCGTCAACATCCGCGATTACAGCCGTGGGGAGTTTTACGTGTTGCAAATCCGTCCCATTGTAGAAAACAAAGAGGTTATCTACGAAGATTTGAGCAAAATTGATCGGGACAGCGCCGTTTTATATTCGGTCAATGCGCTTGGTAACGGAGTAACCAACAACGTGTACGACATCATTTACGTGAAAACCGATTCGTTTAATGCAGCCAACAACCCGCTCGTAGCTCGCGAAATAGACGCGCTGAACAATCGTTTTGCGGCCGCCGATAAAAATTACGTGTTAGTCGGCCCCGGCAGATGGGGATCTGCCGACCCGTGGCTGGGTATCCCCGTGAAGTGGGCTCACATCAGCCAAGCCAAAGTCATCGTGGAGTCGGGATTGGAAAACTACCGCATCGAACCCAGCCAAGGAACCCATTTTTTTCAAAACCTCACCTCTTTCGACGTGGGTTATTTTACCATCAACCCTTTTCTTGATGGCGACGGGTTTTTCGACGAGGCTTTCCTCAATCGGCAACCGGCCGTTTTTGAGACCAAATACATCCGGCAGGTGCGTTTCGATGAGCCCATCACCATAAAAATCAACGGGCGCAAAAAAATCGGAGTAGTGATGAAACCGGGGAAATGAGCTTCTTGGTTTAACTGTAAAATCTTTTACTTCACTGTAAAAGTTTTTTACACTTTTGCGTTTTTTTATCTATATATATATCTGATACTAAATAAATTAATGTTTTTGGCATAATTTTGGCGTTTTTTATTTCAAATCACTGAATATAAAGAACTCTATTATGTTAAAAAACTTTCTATTTGTACTTTCAAGGTTCAGGGCTTCGAGCCTGCTGAACATTATCGGGCTTTCGGTGGCTTTTACCGTGTTTATCATTATTATGATGCAGGCCGATTACGATCTGCGTTTCGACAAATCGGTCAAAAACAGCGACCGGATTTTCCGCATCGAGTTTATCGGCGGAATTTCGGGCGAGCGACAGGCTGTTATCTGCCGCCCGATGTTGGAGCTTATCTTCAAAGCATCGCCGCATATCGTGGCCGGTTCGCTTATGTCGGGCTGGACAAGCGAAAGCTTTCTTAAAGTCGAAAATGAGGGGAAGCAGTCGCTTTTTAAAGTTATAGGACAAGGTATTGACTCTGCGTTTGTTTCGGTCTTTCAACCCGAAATGGTAGAAGGTTCCGCGCATGCGATCGAAGATCCGAATACGGTGCTGATTCCCTTGAGCTTGGCGCGTAAAATGTTTGGGCAGACGTCGGCTGTCGGCAAACAGGTACAAGCAGACAACAACACTTCGCAAACCATCGGCGCCGTCTATCGCGATTTTCCCGACAATTCGTCAGTACAAAACGCTGTATATTATAACATTGGTAACGAAAACAAGAACTCGTGGGGCAACTTCAACTACAACGCATTTGTGCTTCTTGACAATCCGGCCGTCGTCGCCGAAGTAGTGGAACAGATGCGGAAAGCGATACCTTTGGATAACGAAGTCTTCCGTTTCGGTGAGAATCATACCTTCCGTCTCGATGCGCTCAAAGACCTGCATTTCATCAACGACGTCAGTTGGGATCGCACGCCAAAAGCAAGCCGTCAAAAACTCGCGCTGCTGTTTGCCATCGCTTTTGCCATTCTGATTATTGCGGCAATCAACTTTGTCAATTTCAGCATGGCGCTTGTGCCCGGACGAATCAGGAGTATCAACACTCAAAAAATTCTGGGGGCGACGCTGACCGAACTGCGCGTGAAGCTTGTGTCCGAAGCGGCGATTATGTGCTTGGTTTCATTTGTGTTAGCGTTAATTTTGGTTTATATGCTGTCAGACGTGCAGTTGGTAGCCGGACTGATTGATGCAAAGATGAATCTGCTTGCTTTTCCGCGATTAATCGGGCTTTCGGCGGTCATTGCCCTTGCACTCGGCGTTTTCGCAGGACTTTATCCGGCGTTTTACAGCACTTCGGTTCCGCCCGCTTTGGCGCTGAAAGGCACATTCGGACTGTCGCCGCAGGGACGGATG
>JAISUH010000064.1 GCA_031272205.1 Dysgonamonadaceae bacterium
AATTTTTAGGCTATAACGAAGATGAAATTGTAAAATATTTTCCGGAAGATTTGAAAGATACAGCCGAAAAATTTGGGATTTCCATTGAAAAATTGCTTGACAGAATGCGTTATTATTACAACGGTTTCTGTTTCGATGGTATTCATAAACTTTACAATCCATTCTCCACTATCAACTTCCTTAAAACCAAGAATTTTGATAATTTCTGGATGGAATCAGGCACTACCAAATTAATTTACGATTACTTGAAAAACCACAAACTGAGCGTAGAGCAGTTTCATAATATTCGGGTTTCGCGCGATTTTGCACGCAGTCCGGGCGATATGGATTCGACGCCGCCGGAAGGTTTTCTCTATCAGGGCGGTTATTTGACCGTCAGCCGCGCCGAAGGCGAGTTTTTTGCGCTCGATTATCCGAATACAGAGGTTCTTAACTCGATGTCGCGACTGGTGTCGGAAATTGTTTGCAAAAATAACGACAATGAATTTACTGGCTGCCGCAGCGCATTGTTTTTCTCGTTGGAAACAAAAAACAAGGAGACGCTAATGTCAACTTTCAACCACCTTTTGGCAAGTATTCCTTACGACGATTTTCGAAAAGGCGCTGAAAATAATATCATGGACAATCGCTACACTTTTTCTTTGCACGAATGGCACTATCGCTCAATGATTTTAGCCTTTGTGCGCGGCTGCGGAGTGGCGGCGGTTGCCGAAATGCACACCAATCTGGGGCGTGCCGACTTAGTGCTTGACTTTCTTGGCAATGTTTGGGTAATAGAAGTTAAAGTGGCTTACAAACCGGAAGACGTGCCTGCAAAACTTGCCGAAGCAAAGGCGCAAATCATTGACGGAAATTACACAGCGCCTTATCCCAACGCCACCGCCATTGCAATGGTGATTGACGACACAAAACGGGAAATCACGGAAAGCGAGTTTGTGTAAATTAAGAACCAAGAAGAAAATACGTTTTCTATTTTCATATATTTAAAGAAAACCGCACTTCTTGCGACTAAAAAACCGACATGACAAAAATTGGACTGCTATCCGACACGCACGACTATTGGGACGACCGTTTTGCCCAATATTTCGCCGATTGCGATGAAATATGGCACGCCGGCGATATCGGCTCGCTCAGTTTGGCACAGCGTTTTGAGGCTTCAGGGAAGCCTTTCAGGGCGGTATCGGGAAACGTGGATGACTACAAAACACACCTCACCTATTCCGAGAAATTGCGTTTTAGCCTCGAAAACGTGGATGTACTGATGACACACATCGGCGGTTATCCCGGAAAATACGATTTTAAAATCAGGCAGGAATTGTTTTCGAAGCCTCCCAAACTGTTTGTATGCGGACACTCGCACATCTTGCGCGTGATGTTCGATAAATCGCTGCAATGCCTTTGCATGAATCCCGGTGCGGCAGGAAAATACGGGTTTCACAAAGTACGCACACTGTTGCGTTTCGTCCTCGACGACGGCAATATCCGCGATTTGGAAGTGATTGAGCTGGGAGAGAGGTAAAAAGGATGCTATTTCTTTATCACTTTCGCTGAAATAATCCGCACGTCTTTTTCCGGCCGATCTTTCCCGTCGGTTTTCACTTCGGAGATTTTGCCAACCACGTCCAAACCCTCCACAACCTCGCCAAACACCGTATATTCGTTATCGAGGTGAGGCGTTCCGCCAACGCTGGTATAGTCGCGACGCTGTGCGTCGGTAAATTGATAGATGCGCGTGCTGTCTAATTCGCGATGCACTTCGGCAAGGAGGCTGTCGCCCATCTCGTTCAGTTTCTGTTGATTGCCTTCGAGCCTGAGCCGATTGATTTCATCTTGCAGGGCGGCAACTTTCAGGGTGAACAGTTTTTCTTCTTCGCGGGCGTATTTTTTCTTTTCTTCGGCTTCCAAGCCCTCATCGGAGAATTTTTTGCCCCACACGATATAGAAATGACAACCCGACGATTCTCTTTCGGGATTCACATCGTTGCCATCGCGGGCAGCAGCCAGCACGCCACGTTTGTGGTAATGCGCAGGATAAACAAATTCGGGAGGAATGGTGTAATCAACGTCGCCCTCGCCGACCGGATCGCCGGGTTTTGCATTTTTAGTTAAAGGATCGCCCGCCTGAATCATGAAATTTTTTATCACGCGGTGGAAAAGTACGCCGTTGTAGAAACCCTTGTTCACCAGTTTGATGAAGTTGTCGCGATGAGCGGGAGTATCGTTGTAAAGTTTAACGACAATATTGCCGTAATTGGTTTTGAGACGTACCCGATACTCGCTGTTGTCCTCCGACGGCTTGTTTGCACAAGAACCAACCGTCGTGGACAACAGCAGCATCAAGGTTAATTGTAGCGCTTTTTTCATTCGAAATGGATTTTTATTATACCGATCATAACCCAAAGGTATATTAAAAAAGCGCTTGTTGATAGTATTTCATTGACTTATTTAACCAGATTGTTAATAAGATCTATAAGCGCACTGACGTTAGCCGTTTTCAGTTCGCTCTGCTCAAATACGATATAGGTATCTTTTTGCACCTCATAATTCGGTTTAAACGCATAAATGACCTTTTCTGATGCTTCGTCATAGGAAATGAAGATGATATGCAATTTAAATCCGATCGGTGCGATTCCGTAATGTTCTGTGAAATAGGGAGAACCTTCTCCTTCATTAACATAAACGTCGAAGAGAGCCAGCATATTGGGCATACCGAAATAACCCGCATATACGGCGCAATTCTTTTCGTTGAATCCGGTTGGAACTTTTACGCGAAGCTCCGTTTTTTCGCCGGGCAGCGACGACAGCCAGTCGATGTTTGTCCAACCGAAAGGAAACCAGCAATAGTAGGTATTGTTTACGCTTGTGCCCTGACGGCCGCCTTCAATGCCTCCTTCTTTACCACCTATTTCCCAGACCGTATCATCGTCATCTTCCTGCGTAAACAGGCTCATGTATTCGCCTGCGCTCGAATCCAATTCGGCATCGGTCAGGTCTGCCGGTACTTCCAACTGAACGTCATAGTAACCCGAACAACCTTTTAGTTTTTCGTTGCCCTGCTTCGCATCAATGAAAAACTCGCCGCCTGTTACCAAGGGACCCACGGTTCCGCTATAATCTCTGCCGAGAAGGGGTTTGTTGGCAATAACCATCGAGCCCACGTCGAAAAGTTCGGTATAAGTCAAATCCACATCTCCCGTAACCGTTGTGCCATCACTTTTTTGCAAACAATTGGCGGGAATGGTCAGTTTCACTCCTTTGTCGGAAGTGTAGTTAAGTCCTTCTTCAGCCTTAAATGTTCTGGTCTTTGTAATAGAGGCCAAAAAATTGCTGCGTAATCCTTTAAATGCACTCTCCGAAGGGGGAGTCAAGGTTGATTGTGCTTCGGTTTTTCCGTCGTCTGTACATGAATACCAGAATGTGCACACACCAAGTACTGCAAGTGTAAAAAATAATTTTTTCATAACTGTGTAATTTTTAATTAATAAATAAATAAGAAAAGGTTCTTTCATTTCTAAAAGCTCTTTACTACACCCATAAACAGGATGACTCCGGTAGAATTTTCCTGAATGACGTAAATAAATGGTTTATCGGCTTTAAACACCATTGCATCCGAGGGGGCGACCGAGGTTACTCCCGTTACCACGGTAACAGCCGCTGCCTCCGTACCTTCCTCATCGGTGTTGATATAGGTGAATTGATCGACGGATGAAATCATTGCCGGAATGTCTGATATCTTGGAGAAATCGGCATTTTGGGTAAAGATGATTTCCATCCCCATATCTTTCAATATTTGGTTCAGGTTTTTGTTGTATTCTGTTTTGAATTTGGGAAGGAACAGATCCACTTTTGTTTTGTACATGCTCGATTGCAGGGTTTCCCAATAGTTGTCGCCCTGTGTTGCGGCAATCACGTCCTGCAATTTCTTTCCTTCTTGCGGGAGCAACACGATCATGCTGAAGGCCTCGTTTCCATACGGCAACTGAACGGCTTGCAGTGTTTCGTTTTCGCCATAGTTGAAGTACTCGGTTTGTTTCATCATATCCACGTCCTTCGATGTGCCGTTTTCGGATGTGAAAGGCATTTTCGACGTATTTTTTTTATCGAACTGCGATGTCCAGATGCCTTTAAAATAGATGGCATTCAGCAGATATATCAAATCGTTAGAGTTTGTTTTATTCAGAACTTCGTCAATCAGTCCCTCGGTGTTGTCCGAAGCCCATTGGTTAATTTGGCCTACCGTTTTCGAATCGCTAAAATCCACTGATTCGGCGGTGGCGCTGTAATAAGATTTGTTTACCGAAAGATAATCGGATTTGATGGCAATATTTTTGTTTGTCCAAATGGAATTGGCAATGGCTATCTTGGTTGAAGGGTCGGTTTTCAACAAAGCATCCCTCAATTTTTTGAAGTATTCATTGGCTTCTTCAGCGCTAAAATCACCCAGTCCCAGAGCCTGTTTCATGGCCGTTTGGGTTGCTCCGGCCGCGCCGTTCCAAGTCATAGACAAGGCCATACTCAGGCTGAAAGGCGAAACCATAAAGTTTTTATCTTCATCGGCAAAAATCTTGGAAAAGAAATCGAAGGCGAAATTCTTATCGGATTGTAAAATCCGTGTTTGTGTACTGTTCAATTCAATATCTATGGGATCGGTCAGCACGATTGAATTTGAATTGTCCGATTTTTCACAGGAAGAGAAAAAGACAAGCAAAGCAAGAATCGAAGCTGTTTTCACGAGAGTTTTCATATTATAGTTGGTTTTTTATTGTAAATAATTCCCCTTTTTACGTGGTTTTGTCCTTAATTTTAAAAAATAGATGCAGTTTTAACGAAAACGTTGCACGCCCGATGGTTAAAAAACATTAACCATCGGGCGTGAAAACGATATGTTTTTTCTGTCTTTCGGGCAGAAAACGATTGCAAAAATTTATCCGATCCAGCGCAGGTATGCGAAATCCATGCGGTGTGGCAGGTCGGCATTTTTGGGGAATACGCGCAAGCCGTACTGGTGCGTGCCCGGATCGTTGAGGGCTTTGTGTGTTTCGAAATAGAGCATCGAACCTTCCTGTTTTACCAGATCAAATTGGTAAGATTCGAGAAATTCGGGGCGGTTTGTCGTCTGGTTGAAATCAACCACTACACATTCGACGCCCAAATCGCAAGCCAAATCTTTCTTGTCGATAATCACTCTTCCGTAAACCATACTTGCCTGATTTTTAAGTTTCACTTTCTGGTTGGGGTTAAATTCGAGTTTCACCACTTCAAACGAATCCCATTTCGAAGCCGTATCTTCTTTCCATGCTGTAATTTCTTTTGCTTTCGCAAAATTGTTTTCTTTCAGCAATTTGGAACGGGTCGCGAGTTTCACATAGAAACGGTCGAAATAATCGTCCATCATGCGTTTCGTGGTGAAGTGCGGGGCAATTTCGCCGATGGATTTTTTGATGTATTGAATCCATTCGCTCGAATAACCGTTGCTGTTGGTGGCGTAATAAAGCGGAATGATTTCATTTTCCAGCAACGAATAGATGAACGAAGCGTCCAACTCGTCCTGAAACATCTGGTTTTCGTAAGTTTTTTCGGCCGTCAGCGCCCATCCGGCTTTCTCCTTGTAGCCTTCGTACCACCATCCGTCGAGGACGGATAGGTTCAGCACGCCGTTCATCTCGGCTTTCTCGCCCGATGTTCCCGACGCCTCCTGCAAACGGGTCGGAGTGTTCAGCCAGATGTCCACGCCCGAAACCAAACGTTTGGCTAAGCGCATGTCGTAATTTTCGAGGAAGATGATTTTCCCCAGAAATTCGGGACGGCGCGAGATCTCGACAATTTGTTTGATGAGTCCCTGACCTCCTCCGTCGGCAGGGTGCGCTTTCCCGGCAAAAATAAACTGTACCGGGTGTTTGGGGTTGTTTACGATTTTGGCCAAACGATCGAGGTCGGTAAACAACAGGTGTGCACGTTTATAGGTGGCAAAACGGCGGGAGAACCCGATGAGCAGCGCGTTGGGGTTCAACTCTTCCAATACCGTTACGATGCGCGACGGATCGGCCTGATTTTTCAGCCAGCCGTCTTTAAATTCGTTGCGGATGTAATCCACCAATTTGTTTTTGAGGTGCATGCGCAAGGTCCAAAGTTCGTCGTCGCTCACGTCGTAGATCTTGCTCCAGATGGCGGGATTCGACTCATCGGCGTAAAAACTCTTGTCGAAATGCTTCTCGTACAGACGTTTTACCGAGGATGTCGCCCATGTAGGCAGGTGAACGCCGTTGGTTACAAAACTCACGTGCAACTCTTCGGGGAAATATCCTTTCCAGACGGGCTGGAACATGTCCCGCGAAACTTTGCCGTGCAGTTCGCTCACGCCATTGGCTTCCTGTGCCGTATTTAAAGCGAATACGCTCATGGAGAATTTCTCGTTTGTTCCGGGATTTTCGCGCCCCATATCCATAAACTGTTGCCAGAAAATTCCTATTTGCTGGACGAGCGGCCCCATGTATTTCCCGATGAGGCTTTCTTCAAAATAATCGTGTCCTGCGGGAACCGGCGTGTGAACGGTATAGAGCGACGAGGCGCGAACGACTTCGAGAGCCTGATTGAAAGTCAGTTTGTCTTCGCGCACGTAATCGAGAAGGCGCTGTGCGTTGATGAGGGCGGCGTGCCCCTCATTCATGTGATAAACGTCTTTTTTAATGCCTAATTTCTTCAGCAGGTGAATACCGCCAACTCCAAGCAGGAACTCCTGTTTCATGCGGTTTTCCCAATCTCCTCCGTAAAGCTGGTGGGTAATGGTACGGTCGAACTCGCTGTTCAGGTTTATGTCCGTATCCATCAAAAAGAGGTTGATGCGGCCTATGGCCACCTTCCAAACATTCGAATAGATGATGCGGTCGTGGAAAGGCACTTCGAGAATTAATGGATTTCCTTCACCGTCCAATAATTGAGTAATGGGCAGGTTGCCGAAATTCTGCGCTTCGTAATTGGCAATCTGCTGTCCGTCAACCGAAAGGCTCTGCGTGAAATACCCGAAACGATAGAGGAAGCCGACGGCTGTCATGTTCACGCAACTGTCGCTGGCCTCTTTCAAATAATCTCCGGCCAAGATACCCAAACCACCCGAATAGATTTTCAAGACGTGGGTCAAACCGTATTCCATACTGAAATAGGCTATGCTCGGACGTTTGGCATCCATCGGAGTATCCATATATTTGCGGAACGATGCGTAAACATCTTTTATCTGCTGCATCATTTCTTCGTTCCTAACAATCTCATCCGTACGTTCCGACGTAAGATTCTGCAATAAGACAACGGGATTTTTTTCGCTTTTTTCCCATTCTTCAGCGTCGATAGCCTCGAATAAATCTTTGGCTTTTTCGTTCCAAACCCACCATAAATTGCGGGCTACTTCTTCCAACGGCTCCAATTCTTTCGGTAATACCGAATGGACATGAATTTCATGCCAGACCGGAGTATTCGAATAACTTGATCGGATTATCATTTTTTACTATAAATTAAATTGTGTTTTAAATATCAATACATTAACCGAAATATTCGCAAAAGCCGACACCCATAGACGGCTCCAATTCTCTGCAAAGATACAAATTTTATTCACTTCGAAGCTTATAGGGCTTTGATAATCTGACAAAAGAATTATACAAAGCTTTGCTGTACGCATCTTGATAATAGCGTATAAAATGTTTCCAGTCGCATTTGTCGGACAGTTTTAACGCGCAATCGCGCAACAGCGTGATTTGTTCCACGCTTTTCAAAGAGAAGTCGTAAATCAGCGACGCGATTTCTTGAGCCACTTCATATTGATTGGCATCGTCGCGGTAAATCACTTCGAAGCCGTCGCTCAGACCTTTTTTCCGGATTTTATTGGCCCACAATCCAAATCCGGCTAACGTGGTGGTTACGGTGGGCACCGAGAAAGCGACGCTCTCGTGAGGCGTATAGCCCCATGGCTCGTAGTACGACGGAAATACCGTCAAATCCATCCCAATGAGCATTTCGTAATAGTCCATATTGAAGATGCCGTCGTCGCCATTGAGGTAGGAAGGTACGAAAATCACTTTCACGTGTTCTTTTTTCGAATTGCTGAAGCCGAGGTAGCCGAGCTGGTTGAGGATGGGGTCGTGTGTCGGGTCGTGGAGCGTGTGCGTGGTGAACGGATTTCCCGACAATGCTGCTCCGTTTCTTTTTTTCAAAGCGCCGTTTTTCTGTTCCTCCTGCAAATCGGTACGCGGCCCGTCGATCCACGCGGGTACCATGATGAAAGCAACGATATCTTTCGTTATCTGAGGGGTTTTCCGCACCTGATTCATGGCTTCGATGAACACGTCTATCCCCTTGTTTTTATATTCGTAGCGACCGCTGATAGCGACAAACAGGGCGTCTTTATGGATGGAATGTCCCGTAACAAGTTCGGCTACCCGCAAAAGGTTTTGCCGCGCTTTCTTCCTCAGTTCCTTATGCGCTTCCCCTTTGGGGATGAAGTCTTTCTCAAACCCGTTGGGCGTTACTTCGGGATGGCGATGGAAAAACTGTGTACATTCCTGCGCTGTGATGTCGCTCACGGTGGTGAAGCAATCTGCATTTTGCGCGGCAAGCTTCTCTACGGAATGTTTGGCTACAATATTCAACTGTCGGGACATCTGATCGCCGTTGTAGGTTTTCAGGTTGTCGTACAGCGGAAGGTTATTCCCTGCAATAGACCGGCCTGCGGTGGTGGCGTGGGTGGTGAATACGGTCGCCATTTTCGGTACATTTTTCTTTATGTACAACACCCCCATGCCCAGCATCCATTCGTTGAAATGAGCAATGACGTTTTTGGTTTCCAAATGATGATAACGGTAAAAACTCTCCATCACCACTCCGGTTGCATAAGCAAACATGCAAGACTCGTCGTAATCACCGTAAGCCGAAAGCGAATCCACCCCGAAATCGACCCACATTTGTGCATAGACATCGTTTTTTTGCGGGTAAAACCGGTCGAACTTTATTAAAAAGACGATGGGTTTGCCGGGAATCTTCCATCGCCCAACGCGGATATGGAGGTTCTGATTGATCCTCGCATGGTCTTTCCATTGGGCGTAAAGTTTTTTATCCTCCTCAAACCAAGGACTTTCTTCTTTTGTCCAGACATCGGGGCCGATGAAAAACACACAGTCGTTATATAATTTTTGGAGCGAATTGGCTTTGGATGATAATACGGTGTATATCCCACCGACTTTATTGCAAACTTCCCAGCTGGTTTCAAAAATATAATCAGGCTCTATAAAATTGTCTTTAGTGTGCATACGCGGTTTCGTAAATGAAGCGCAAAGATATATAAAAATATGTATTGAACGATAAATTTTTTTCGTCTTTATGTTCTATTATTGGATGAAAACTGCTATTTTTGCAACGTATTAATACGGGGGTGCCCAATTAACAGGGCTGAGATTATACCCAATGAACCTGATGCGGGTAATGCCGACGAAGGGAAAAAGGAAAAAAAGCTCGCATCCGTATGCATGAGCTTTATTTTTTTGGTATTATTCTTCACTATTTCCCCTTTTTTGTTTCACAAAGTTGCGCAAAGGTCGCCCCAATCGGTGCGCCTTTTGCAACATAAATTTCGTAAAAAATGAAAAAGGTATTTCTTTTATGCGCAGCGCTGATTATCTCCGGCGCAATTTCCATTTTCGGACAGGCGCAATCCGACAGCGACAGTCTCAAAAACATCAAGCTCGAAGAGGTGGTGGTTTCCTCCACGCGAGCCGGCAAACAAGCGCCGATGGCGTACAGCAACTTATCGGGGGAGGCCATCGAAAAACAAAATTCGGGACAAGACATTCCCTATATTTTATTGCTGACGCCTTCGGTTACGAGCACCTCGGAGGCCGGGTCGGGAATCGGATACACCGGATTCCGCATCCGCGGGACGGATGCTAACCGCATCAACATCACTGTCAATGGGATTCCGCTCAACGATTCGGAATCGCATGGCGTGTTCTTTGTCAATATGCCGGATTTTGCCTCATCGCTCTCGTCGATACAGGTGCAACGCGGCGTGGGTACATCCACGAACGGGTCGGCGGCGTTTGGCGCCAGCGTGAACATGCAGACCGAAAACGTGAGCCGTCAACCTTTCGCCGAAATCAGTTCGTCTTACGGCTCGTTCAACACCAACAAAAACACGATGAAAGCCGGTACCGGCCTTATCGGGAACCACTTTGCCATCGAGGGGCGCTATTCGACCATCAATTCCGACGGATACATCGACCGCGCATCTGTGAACATGCGTTCCTATTACCTTGCGGCAGCCTGTTTTACCGAGAATACAGTGCTGAAGTTCATTACATTCGGGGGAAAAGAGAAGACCTATCAGGCATGGAACGGAGTCGATTTGGATTTGGTGCGGAAAGACCCCGTGCATTATTCGCGCACTTACAACGAGTTGGGTCAATATACTGACGATGAGGGTAATACTCAATATTATAACAACCAAACCGACAATTATACGCAGACGCATTATCAGTTGCATGCCGTACATCAGTTATCGCCCGAGTTGAGCTTAAACGCGGCTTTGCATTACACCAAAGGAGTCGGATATTACGAGGAATACAAAACCGGCAGGGTTTATGCAGAATACCTGCTGACTCCGGCGGTAGTAAACGGTGTAACATTGAAAAAAACCGACCTTGTGCGCCAAAAATGGCTCGATAATCATTTTTACGGCGCTACCGCCGCCCTAAACTATTCTGCAAACCAATTCGGTTTGGTATTCGGTGGCGGAGCCAATAAATACGACGGGGAGCACTTCGGGAAAGTGTTGTGGGTGAGATACCCCAATCATTTCGACGCCGATAAGGACTGGTATCGGAACTCGTCGGTAAAAACAGACGCGAATACCTATTTGAAACTCCATATAGAGCCGGTCGATAATCTGTTTTTGTACGCCGACGCACAATATCGATACATCAAATACGATATAGACGGTAAAGACGACAAATACGACGGGGATACGCAGGCCATGCGCGACATCACGCAACAACACACGTTTTCGTTTTTTAATCCGAAAGCCGGAGCCACCTACCGTTTCGACACGAAAAACGAGATCTATGGATCCCTCTCGATGGCCAACCGTGAGCCGAACCGCAATAATTACACCGATGCCGGCCCTAATGACCAACCCACAGCCGAACGTTTGTACGACACGGAAGCGGGCTATCGGTATCAATCTGGCGATGCAGGTTTCGGTCTGAACCTCTATTACATGAAGTATAAAGACCAGCTGATTCTAACCGGGAAAATCAGCGAGATCGGCGAAGCTCTGACAACAAATATCCCCGACAGCTACCGCGCAGGAATCGAATTGACTGGAGCGTTGAAAATCAGTCCGATGCTGCGCTGGGACGGAAACGTAACCTTCAGCCGGAACAAAATTAAGAATTTTGTGGAGCAAGATATCGATGAATACGATGCCGACTGGAATTGGACGGGTTCCCGTTCCAACGATTTGGGGACGACCGATATCTCCTATTCGCCGAACATCATCGCCAACAGTATCGTTACTTTCAATTACAAGGGGTTCGAAACGGCGCTGATGAGTCATTATGTCAGCCGCCAATACATCGACAACACGTCGGACAGAGACCGCAGTATCCCCGGCTATTTCGTTAATAACCTGAGGGGAAGTTACAGTTTCAAAGTCCCCAACGTGCGTGCCGTCGAATTGGGAATTTGGGTTAATAACCTTTTCAACGCGGAATATTCCTGCAACGGTTATAACTGGTACAGCTATTACCTTGGCGGAGAACGGGTGAACGAAAAACGCTATTTCCCGCAAGCCGGCACCAATGTACAGGCAAGCATGACGCTGAAATTTTAAATACGAAGGATTGTCTCATGAATTTTGCGATTGATGAGACAGCCTCTTTTTACAAAAAACATCCGCAAAATGGAAATCATCGAAATCGTCGGCGCCGTTATCGGGCTGCTCTATCTTTATTTGGAATACAAGGCCGATAAATGGCTCTGGCCGGTGGGCGTGCTGATGCCGCTGATATACGTCTATATTTTTTTTCACGCAAAATTTTACGCCGACATGGGCATCAATGTTTATTATTTCTTTGCGTCGGTTTACGGGTGGATAAAATGGACGAAAGCGTCGGGTGACGAAGCCGGAACGCCCATTTCGTCCATCCCAGCGAAAAAGATAATCCCTATAGCCGTTGTTTTTGCGCTCATTTTCGCCTTTATTGCCCACATCCTTTTTCATTATACCGACAGCCCTGTGCCCATCGGCGACAGCCTGATTACGGCGTTGAGCATCATTGCCATGTGGATGTTGGCCAACAAATACATCGAACAGTGGTGGGTGTGGATTGTAGTGAATGCAATTTCTTGCGGACTGTATTTCTGGAAAGACTTGAATTACACTGCGTTGCTGTTCGTTATTTATACTATTGTGCCTTTTTTCGGCTATTTCAAATGGAAAAAACTCATGAAAGAACAAACCGGCAAGTGAAACAATTTTTTTGCGAATAATCATAAAAAATCAGCGTTCTTTTAGAAAAATCCTCAAAAAAAATTCCGCATACAGTGTTTTTTAGATTTAAAAGCGTATATTTGTGGGATATATTGGATATTTTCGAACCGTAATCAAAATAATTATCGTCATGAATACTCCTGTAAAAAACTATTCGCTGAATTTAGCAAATACAGACACCTATCTTTTTTCTGTTATTTTCGTTGCCGGAAATATATTGCTTCCGCAATTGACGCATCTCATCCCGCAAGGCGGATTGATATGGCTGCCCATTTATTTTTTCACGCTTGTTGCGGCGTACAGATACGGCATTCATGTGGGCTTGCTCACCGCCGTGCTTTCGCCTTTGGCCAATCACTTGCTGTTTGGGATGCCGCCTGCAGCCGCGCTGCCCATCATCATGACAAAATCGGTTCTCTTGGCTGTTGCCGCTTCAATAGCCGCCAAACGCTTCGGGATGACGTCGTTTTGGGGTATTTTGCTGACTGTATTGGCCTACCAACTCATCGGGACGAGTATCGAATGGGCTGTGGGAAAAGATTTCACTATGGCCGTGCAGGATTTCCGTATCGGGATTCCCGGAATAATCCTTCAATGGATAGGCGGATATTTTGTGTTGAGAGCTTTGGTTAAAATATAAAAACGATGGGGGATAAATCCTTCGAGGAGGTCATGAAACGATTTCGCGAGATTGAGTTTCGCGAAATTTTTGATACGATTGTGGCGATAGCCAACGGAGGTGTCATTCCTGCGGCAATCCTCAACCAGCGGTTGAATATTGATTTTCAATTGTTGAAAATCAACCTCCGCGATCCGGCTCAACAGCCAAAATACGACAAGCCTCGCTTGCTTTCGCCCATCGATTTCGATGTTGCAGGCAAAACCATCCTTTTGGTAGAAGACCGTGTGAAAACGGGGGCAACGCTGCAGTTCGCCGTCGATCTCCTGCAGGGAGCCGCGCAAATAAAAACCTTTGCCGTGAACGGAAAGGCCGACTATTCGTTGTACGACGAATCGTGTTTCCGCTTTCCGTGGATCGTTTAAAGATGAAATCGCTACAGGTGCGGATTTCGTTTGAAAATTGAATTGTTCACATACACTAAAAAATAATCGGGATATGGATAGACGAAATTTTTTGAAAGCTGTGGCCTTGTCGGGTGCAGCCTTCACCTCGATAAAAGAATCGGATGCGATGAATCTGCTGGTTCAATCGTTTCAAACGGCTCAAGCCACAGCCAAATACGATTTGGTTGCTATCATGGGCGGCGAACCGGACGAAATGTACAAAAAAGCCATTGCAGAAATCGGAGGGATGAAAAACTTCATTAAGCCGGGCGACAAGGTAGTGGTGAAACCCAATATCGGATGGGACAAAACGCCCGAATTGGCGGCAAATACCAACCCCAAGCTTGTGGAAGCCATTATCAAAGACTGTTTCTCGGCCGGAGCGAAAGAAGTTACGGTTTTCGACCATACCTGCGATGACTGGCGGAAATGTTATGCCAACAGCGGAATAGAAGAGGCTGTGAAGGCGACAGGCGCAAAGCTCGTTCCTGCGAATGAGGAATCGTATTATAAGCCGGTATCGCTGCCCCAAGGGAAAAGCTTAAAATCGGCAAAAGTGCATCAGGCCATTGTGGATGCCGACAAGTGGATCAACGTGCCCATCTTGAAAAGCCACGGTGGAGCCCAAATGACCATTTCCATGAAAAACTATATGGGAATCGTTTGGGACAGAGGCTATTTCCACGCCAATGACCTGCAGCAGTGCATCGCCGATGTGTGCACTTATTCCAAACGTCCGGCGCTGAATATCGTGGATGCCTACCGCATCTTGAAAACCAGCGGCCCGCGTGGCCGTTCGGAAGCCGATGTGGCTTTGGCCAAAGGTTTGTTCATCTCGCAAGATATCGTTGCGGTGGATACGGCCGCCGCCAATTTCTTTAACCAAGTGAGAGAGTTGCCGGTGGACAGGGTAGGACATTTGGCCAAAGGACAGGAATTGGGCATCGGCACAATGGATCTGTCGAACTTGAATATCAAACGGATAAAAGTTTGACAACCCCTCCGATTTTAGCAAAAACATCATGTTGAAAAAAATACGAATAGCTGTATCTGTCATTCTGTTTGCGCTGATTTCATGGCATTTCCTCGATTTCGCAGGATTGTTGCCCCAACAGTTGCACTGGCTCGAAAAGATACAGTTTATCCCTGCATTGCTGGCGGTTAATGTACTCATTATCATCGGATTGATATTGATGACGGCGATTTTGGGGCGGGTGTACTGCTCGTCCATTTGTCCGATGGGTGTTTATCAGGATATTGTGGCGTGGCTTTCCAAACGCTTTATCCGAAAGAAAAAATACACTTACGGCAAAGCAAAAACCGTGTTGAGGTGGAGTTTTTTGGGACTGACTGTCGTTGCGTTTCTGTTCAATTTTTCTTTTTTGTTGGGTTTGCTCGACCCTTACGGGGCCTACGGCCGCATGACCACCCATCTTTTCCGTCCGGCATATTTGGCGGGAAACAATCTGTTGGCCGCCATTTTCACGTCGTTTGACAATTTTACATTTTATAAAACGGCCATTTACGGCCTGGGCGTTTTTTCAACGGCAGTATCTTTGGCGACGCTCGTGTGTATTGCTGTGCTGGCGTGGAAAAACGGCCGCACCTATTGCAATACCGTTTGTCCGGCAGGTACGATACTTGGAACCATCAGCCGTATTTCGGTATTCAAAATCCGTTTCGTTGAAGAACGTTGCAACAAATGCGGCCTTTGTCGCATGAAATGCAAAGCATCGTGTATTGATTCAAACAAGCTGCAAATTGATTACAGCCGCTGCGTTACCTGCTTCAATTGCATCGAAATCTGTAACAGGGACGCAATGCAATACGCGCCAATGAAATTAAAAAAGCAGGAATCGTCTCTTGTCCTTCCAAGCGACTCCCCTCCGGTGAATGAAGCACGCCGGCGCTTTCTCTCGGCTTCGTTGTTGACAGGCCTTGCGGCAGGAAAAATGATAGCGCAAGAATCGTCCGACGGAATATTGCAAAAGAAAGCAGTGAAGCGTGAAACGCCGATTGCTCCTCCGGGAGCCGTCAGTTTTGACCGTTTACGCGATAAATGTATCTCGTGCCACCTTTGCGTGAGTAAATGCCCGTCGCACGTCATCAAACCGGCCTTTTTAGAATACGGGCCGGGCGGGATGATGCAGCCGATACTCTATTTCGATCGCGGTTTTTGTAATTACGACTGCACCGTCTGCGGAGAGGTTTGCCCCACCGGGGCACTTGTTCCCTTAACCAAAGAAGAAAAGAACGCTACCCAAATGGGGCAGGTGCAATTTACTATGGCAAACTGCATCGTTTATTACGATGAAACCAATTGCGGAGCTTGCTCCGAACATTGCCCCACGCAGGCCGTGAGCATGGTTTCCTACAAAGATTCGTTGACCATACCGCACATCGAACCGACCATTTGTGTGGGTTGTGGTGGCTGCGAATACGTTTGCCCGGCCATCCCTCACAAAGCCATTTACGTGAAAGGGTTGAAATCGCAAAACACCATCGAAATCAAATTTGAAAAACAAAAGGACGTTGAAATAGAAGGCTTCGGATTTTAAGGAATCTTCCGCCAACAGATAGTTTCCTGACGATTTTTAATTTTTTAATAGCGCTGCCTGCAATGTTTTTCGTATTTTTGCATCTAACTATAAACTGTAAATTTTAAACGTTCAATAAACTATTATGAAAAAACTCTCAGCCATCCTGTTCGCTTTACTGATAAGCAGCGCCATCTTCGCCCAAGAAGAGGTTCTCAATCTGTCAAATAACAAACTAAACGAATTTAAATTCAATTTATTAATGCCTGTTGTCTTCTTATATCCGGAAATAAGTTACGAGCGGATTCTCGATTCGGAAATCAGCATCGGTGCATCGCTGGGATTCGCTGCGGACGATGATTATTTTCAAAACATCGCATTCACTCCCTATTTACGATGGCATTTTGGTGATGCTAAGAAAAAAGAGGCTTCCGGCTTTTTTATTGAGGCAAACGGTTCATTGTTTTCTCAAAAGCAAGATTCTTGGGATTATGAGAGTGAATATGCTGCTGATACGAAATCTCAATTCGGCGCAGGGCTGGGTGTGGGACTTGGATGGAAATACGTCAGCAGGAACAATTGGGTGGGCGAAACGCTCTGGGGAATTGGTCGCGACTTTATAAATAAAGACGGGGCCTATTTGCGCATGGGTATTTCCATCGGAAAAAGATTCTGAAAACCCTGTTTTTCAAATAAATAGCTATTTGAACGCACTGAAAATCAAATCGATTTTCATGTCTTCCGGTTTCTTACTCAACGTAACAGCTGCCGGCATCATCAGGTTATGGACAGCGGTATATACCGTGCTTGAGCTGGATGTGCTGCTTGAGGTGCTAACATCCACCGGCACGAGCAAAAACGGCAAGTCGAAGGTCTCCGTCCCGTTTTTGTATTTGTCCACCTCCTTGTAATAGTTGATCATCGTGGCGATATTTCCGAAATCGTAAGTGTAGGACGTCGATGAGAAGGTGGCGAGAAACGAGGTCTTGCTGTCCATCAATTTGCCTTTTTCAAAGAAGGATTTCAGGGAATCCTGATGGATAAGCATCATATAAGTCGGTGGGCTGATTTTTACCAAATTGTTGTCGTAATTGTTTTCGGTCAGGGCTTTTATCGAAAAATAGGCTTGGTTTAACGAGCCTGTTTTCAGCTTGTCTTGAATTTGAGACAAGGGGAAAACAATTTTCGTATCCACACCGGCCGGGCTTGCTACGTATGTCTTTTCGCTATTGTCGGGTAAGAGATCGGCGTGTTTGTTTGCGATGTGATTGATTTGAATAACTTCGGGCGTCATGGTCAGCGTGAAAACCGAGGTCAGGGTTGTATCGGCTCCGGTGGAAGCGCCTCCTGCTTTTATATAGTGGTAATTAACATTGATGGATGTCTGCGAAACATTGACGATGGTGCTGTTCCCAAAGGTCGGGGTGATGTACAAACCTCTGAAATATTCGTTGAACGCATCCGCGTTTTTAAATGCGGTTGATGAAGGGTCGTTGAATTCTTGGAGAAAATCTTCGCCCAATGAATTGGGGAGATTGATATTGATGTGATAAACCCGCAAGGTATCGTAAATGGTCGTGTAATAAGTATAGGAATAATAGCTGTAAGGAATGTCTTCATAATCGGCATTTTTTCCCGTGAAACTCTGGCTTCCTATCGGCGACGACATGTCGCAATATTCCGTTGGGTCGATGTTGTTGTACGCTTTGGCCGGCAAGGCTTTGTTTACGGGATATGCGGAGATCTGCATCGGGGCGAGGGAGTCGCCTATCAGCGATGAATAATAAACCGTAAGCCGTACAGAATCGATAACTGCGCCGCTCGCAAACTTCGAAGCCTCGGAGTAGTAAAATTGTCCGATGTAATCGGATTTGATGGTTCCATAAACGGGATCGGAATATTCGCCCAGCACCGGGTATTTGGTTTTCATGTAGATGGAATCTACGTTCAAGGTGCTTGCCGACAAATTCAGCGTTCCGGTGGTTACCTCTATTCCGTCGCCGCCGGGCTGAATGTTGTATCCTATTTGGCTTAAGTTGTCATTACACGAGGGGAAGAGGGTAATAACCCAACCCAACAATGCGAAAAACAGAAAATGATGCTTCATTCGTTTCAACTTAAATGTTGTTTTTTTGACCGCGCAAATATCTGAAAAAATAGCGGGATAACAAAACTTTTCGGGCTTTCTTCACCCATTTTACAATTATTTTTATATCCTGTAGAGAGAAAGGGCTTCTTAGTGAAAAATCGTAAAACGAGCATCAAACATCGATTTTATCGTAGAAATCACTGGTTTTTTCCACCATTTCATCAAAATCGGGATAGTAGGGAAGTCGTTCAATGCCTTTCTCCTCGATGTATTTGGCTATTTCGGGGGAAATGGTCTCGGAAGCTTGGACAATACCGTCGGAAAAATCGATGGCTAACTTTGTCAAGTTCTCGAAGTCCATTGCGCCTCGTCCTTTCACGTCTTCGATTTCTTTGCTGCCAATGGCGTCGAAGCGCAGTTTATCGGCGAAACTCTCACGGAACGGGGTTTCGAGCATATCGTTGTAAACCGAATAGATTACCTTTGTATTTTTGAAGCAAGGATCATCGATATAACCTTTTTTCAGGTAAAACGGCACCAAGGCCGTCATCCAGCCGTGACAGTGTACTATGTCGGGAATCCACCGGAGTTTTTTGATGGTTTCCATCACGCCGCGGATAAAAAAGATACTTCTCTCATCGCTGTCTTCGTATTCGATGCCGGTTGCATCGTTAACCCGATTTTCGAAAAAGTCTTCGTTATCGATGAAATATACCTGCATCCGCGCCGGTTGCAGCGATGCCACTTTGATGATGAGCGAGTGGTCGGTGTCGTCGATAATCAAGTTCATCCCCGAAAGACGGATTACCTCATGCAATTGATTCCTCCGCTCGTTGATATTACCGTATTTTGGCATGAAAGTGCGTATTTCGCGCCCTTTTTCCTGTATGGCTTGCGGCAAATATCGACTGGTATATGAAACGGGAGTTTCAGGTAAATACGGAAATATTTCTTGCGTGATGTAGAGAATTCTTTTTGGAGCCATTAAACGAATGTCTTAAAAATAAAGTACAAAGATAATAAAAAAAAATTGTATAACTACAAAATTTTATGGATGCTTTTTTTGATTTTCACAGAGTTTTCGATAAAACAGGGGGGCTTTTGTTGAAAATCGGACGGAAAATATAGCGTTGAATTACGGCAAAAAATACGTATCTTTGCGCCCCTTATCGGTGAAAAAACATGCGGTAAAAAATTTATGTTGCATGTACTCTAACAGGCAAATACTAAAGATAAGCTATCCCATATTCCTGAGTTTGCTGACGCAAAACATCATACAGGTAATAAGCACCGCTTTTTTGGGTCGAGTGGGGGAGGTTGAACTTGGGGCTTCGGCTTTGGGCGGCTTGTTCTATGTCGCCATTTTTACGCTCGGCTTCGGATTCAGCATGGGCGGTCAGATTCTTATCGGGCGACGAAACGGGGAGGGGCGCTTCGACCGTATTGGCGAGATTGTTTTGCAAGGAATGGTTTTTTTGCTTGCTGCGGCGTTGATTCTGATTCCCGTTGTAGGATATGTTTCGAGGCACGGGCTTACGCTTCTCTTTCGGTCTGCAAACGTCGCTCAGGCCGCTATCGAATATCTTGACCTGCGTATCTACGGGCTGATTTTTGCTTTTGTCAACTCCATGTTCCGCGCTTTTTATGTAGGCATTGCCCGGACAAAAGTGCTCACGCTGAACGCAGGCGTGATGGCGGGGGTGAATGTATTTTTCGATTACGGGCTGATTTTTGGAAATTTTGGCCTGCCCGAAATGGGTATCAGCGGGGCTGCGTTGGCAGCAGTGATTTCGGAAGCGGCATCCACCTTGTTTTTTGTCCTGTTTTCGTTGAAAACGGTGGACGGAGTCAAATACGGTTTCCGCCGCATGCGTTTCCGGTGGAGCGTAGTAAAAAAGGTGCTCGATATCTCGGTTTTCATGATGATTCAATTCCTTTTTTCCATCGGTACATGGATGCTTTTCTTTTCGTTTATCGAGCATTTGGGCGAACGCGAATTGGCCGTTTCGAACATCATCCGCAGTTTTTACATGTTGCTGACAATTCCGGCCACTGCGATGGGGTCGGCTACAAGTACCATGGTCAGCAATACCATTGGTGCGGGGCATAAAGAGCAGGTGCTGAATTTGGTGAAGCGGGGAGCGCTGCTTAGCTTGGGCGTTATGATAGTTGTGATTACTGCGGTTGGCCTCTCCTCCGAAATGTTTGTTCGCATTTATACCGATGATGTGTCGTTGCTAAACGATACTTTGCCCCCGTTTTTTGTGCTGCTTTCCTCCCTTCCGTTTTTTGCGGTGGGGGCGGTATTGTTTAATGCCGTTTCCGGAACGGGAAATACACGCATGACCTTAGTTTTTGAGCTCATTACGCTTGCCGTTTACACAACGTATATATGGTATATTGTGCTGCATTTGAGGTCTTCAGTCGCCTTGGCATGGACAAGCGAGCATCTTTACTGGGGGATTATCGCGATACTTTCGTTGTTTTATTTGCGCGGTGGGATGTGGAAGAAGAAACAGATCTGAATTTGTTTCAAAAAGTCGGGTCTTATTCGTGCTTTTGTTTTTACTTTGATTAAAAATTATGCTTATCTTTGGGCAAAATTGTGTGGACGATTTCGTGATGAGAAAAACGATTAGCATTGTGTTCGTTTTTTGTCTTGGTTTTGCTTCTGTTCATGCCCAGAAAATAAAATGGCGTTTGGGTATGGACTATTTTTTCGATAATATGGAGTATTCTCGATCTTCGTATGCATCATCACAGACACTAAACGGAATATGGTTCAAGCCCTTGGTCGGATATTCCGTCGATTCCATTCATTCACTCTATGGAGGTTTCGATGTGCTGAAAATACCCGGAACATCCGCGGCGACAATAGAAAAAACGGGACTGACTTTTGACCTCACCCTGTTTTATGAATACAAAACGACGAAAACACTTTTCCGCGCGGGGGCTTTTCCTCGGGAAGAAGCCTTGGCTAATTATTCCGATTTCTTCTTTACCGATTCGGTGCGGAATTTTAAGCCTTTGGTGCGTGGTCTGTTTTGGCAAGTGGGTAACAAAGATAAGTTTTTCAATGCATGGATGGACTGGACAGGTTACCCTTCCGATTCGGTGCGCGAAAGTTTTTTCTTGGGATTATCGGGAAAAATTGCGTACAATGTGTTTTTTGTCGATTTTCAATCCTGTCTGTTTCACTATGCCAATACCTCCGACCACGATTTCAAGGGCGTAAGTGAAAATTTCCAGATACAGAGTTCGGCAGGGGTCGAAATCACTGCGGGAGAAAATTTCAATGCTTTGATTGCAGCCGGTGTGTTGGCCGGATACGAACGCGACAGGGCGCAAGATAAGAAGCCTTATCTCCCCCTTGGATTTACGGCTTGCGTACAGGCAGAGTATATGGGCATCGGCACGAAAAACATGTTCTACGCGGGTGATCCGCGCATGAAGTATTACAATCGTTACAGAAACGGATTGTATTGGGGAACACCCTTTCTGCGAGACCCCGCGTATTTGAAAAACAGCTGGTATGCCCGCCTTATCGACTCTAAATTTGCCACTGCCCGCCTCGACCTCAATCTCCATTTCTCCGAAAAGAACGTTTTTTTCGAACAACTCTTCACAGTGATTGTTTCTTTTGATAACTTTACAAACCGAAAACAGACCAAGAGGGTTTTCCCTTGGCTGAAAATTTTCCAATAATAATAAACTGTTTTATCCGATGCAAACGCCTAAAGAACAAATTGATGAGCTTCGCCGCAAGCTGCATGAATACAACTATAATTATTACGTGCTGTCGCAACCGACCGTCTCCGATTTCGAATTTGACAAACTGATGCGGCAACTGACCGATCTGGAAGCGCAATATCCACGGTATGCTGACCCCAATTCGCCGTCGGTGCGCGTGGGAAGCGATATCAACAAGAATTTTGTGCAGGTGGCGCATCGCTACCCGATGCTCTCCTTGCAGAATACCTATTCGGAGGGGGAAGTAGCCGACTTTTACAACCGTGTGAAACGGGCTTTAAATGAAAATTTCGAAATTGTGTGCGAATTGAAATACGACGGTACGTCCATTTCGCTGACCTACGAACAAGGGCGCTTGGTTCAGGCTGTAACGCGCGGCGACGGCAAACAGGGCGACGATGTTACCGCTAACGCGCGGACGGTGCGCAGCATCCCACTTGTTTTGCAAGGCGACGATGTGCCGCAAGACATTGAGGTGCGCGGGGAAATTTTGATGCCGTGGAACGTTTTCGAAGCATTGAACAAAGAACGGGAGGAGCAGGATGAATCGCTTTTCGCTAACCCGCGCAATGCCGCTTCGGGAACGCTCAAAATGCAGGATTCGAAAATTGTGGCTTCGCGCCGCCTCGATTCCTACATGTATTACCTGCTGGGAGAACATCTGCCTTCGGACAGCCACTACGAAAACCTGCATATCGCTCGCCGCTGGGGTTTGCACGTCTCCACGGCCGTCAAAAAATGCGGGTCGCTCGACGAAATCTTCGATTTTCTGAAATATTGGGATGTGGAACGGAAAAATCTGCCTGTAGCCACCGACGGTGTGGTGCTGAAGGTGGATTCGCTCACGCAACAGCGGAACCTCGGTTATACGTCGAAATTCCCGCGCTGGGCTATCGCATATAAGTTCAACCCCGAAAAAGCCTTGACACGCCTTGATTCCGTATCGTATCAGGTTGGCCGTACCGGAGCCGTTACTCCGGTCGCCAACCTCGAACCGGTACTGCTCTCCGGCACAACGGTGAAACGAGCATCGCTTTACAACGAAGACGCTATCAACGCACTTGACCTGCACATCGGCGATATGGTGTATGTGGAAAAAGGCGGCGAGATCATCCCCAAAATCACGGGCGTGGACAAAGGAGCGCGTTTCATGCTGGGGCCGAAGGTGGTCTTCGCCAAACGTTGCCCCGATTGCGACACGCCGCTCGTGCGCGACGATGGCGAAGCGGTGTATTACTGCCCCAATTCTTCCCATTGCCCTACACAGATAAAAGGACGTATCGAGCATTTCGTTACGCGCAAGGCCATGAACATCACCATCGGGCCGGAAACCATTAACCAATTGTACGACAACGGACTGCTGAAAGATGCCGCCGATTTGTACGCTTTGAAGTATGGCGACCTTATTGGGCTCGACCGCTGGGCGGAAACCAGCGCGAGAAACCTGTTGGCAAGCATCGAGAAATCGAAACTCGTCTCTTACGAACGTGTATTGCACGCGCTCGGCATTCGTTACGTGGGTGAAACTGTGGCGCAAAAATTGGCGCAGGTCTTTACCGACATCGATTTGTTGGCGCAAGCCTCGTTGGAACAACTTACGGCGGTGGAGGAGATAGGCGACCGCATTGCGCAAAGCGTGCGGAACTATTTCGATAGTCCGGATACTCTCACTTTTGTGGCTCGACTGCGCGGTTACGGCCTTCAATTTGCGTTGAGCGAAGAGGCTCTGGCGCAGAAAACCGATAAATTGGAGGGATTGACCTTCGTCATCAGCGGGGTTTTTGCCCTGCACTCGCGCGACGAGTACAAAGATATGATTCAGCAGAACGGAGGGAAAAACAGCGGCTCGGTATCGAAAAACACCGATTATATCCTCGCGGGTGAAAATATGGGCCCCGCCAAATTGGAAAAAGCTGCCAAATTGGGTGTGAAAATCATCGACGAACAGGCCTTCCTCGCGATGTTGGAATAATATATTCTCATTGTTTTAAGTGGAAACCCCGGTTTCTCGTATCCTCGCTCAGTTCTAACGATACGGAAATCCGGGGTTTCGCACAATTAATTCTACTAAAATTCAAACAAAACTATGAAATTAAAAAAACACGTTTATGTCATTTTCAATTGGCTTTGCAAATTTCGATATTGTCGAGGAACCAGCGGTTGGCTGTAGCTAACTTCCAGTTGGTCTGACGAATCGTAATCTTGGTGTCTTTGGTAATAGCAACGCCGGTGAGCGCTACTTCGGCCGTGATCCACTCAAGTTTCTGACCGCTCGCGAAATAACTGTTCGACGTGGGTGTAACGGTAAATTCCACCTCGCTGCTCCCATTGGCAACGATGATGATCAGGGTAACAGGGTCGATTGTGCCTGAAGCTTGGCGCATCGGACACCAGTCGAACGACATCACGGTTGAAACGCCGTCGGGGATATTCTCAATCTTCGGAAGGATGATACCGGCCTGATAGCCCGTCTTGCCAAATTTGAGGTAATTTTCCTGAAGGTAGATACATTCGCTCGCATTATCGCTCGTTGGGGTTACGCGCAGGAACGAATATCCCTTTTCGAGAAGGGCATCTTCGGAGGTAACGCCGTTAACCGCTGTGCTTGATGCCGATATCTGCGGGGCTGTTGCGCTGAGGTTGTCCGTCTCGACCGTTCGGCCTGCTGAGCTGGCTGCTGCATACGGGGCAAGCCACTCGAAATTTTCGGAGAAATAGATGATTTTCTGGATTCCATGGTCTTCGAGGTCGGCGACGATGATTTTGACCGCCGGGGCAGCCACTCCGTCGAAATAACCCTTGACCGTTACAAGATGCCCGTTCATCGATGCCAGATTCAGCGATGCGGGAGCATCGGTGAGGCTGGCCGAATAGGTAGCTCCCTCGACCGTAATCTTGCTGCCGGTTAAAACGCCGCTTACTTCGACAAATTCCCGCGTCCCCGGATTGTAAGTGTCTATCCGGTCGGTTATGTCAGTCGTTGCGGGATAGGTCGCCGTTCCGCCCGTCGATACCGTTTCTATCCGGTCGGCTTCCACAAGGGTAAGCGACTGTGTATTGGACGATTTGGAACCCCAAATCGAGATTTTGTCTCCAACACTTACGGATTCGCTGCTCAACACATAGACGTTTTTTTGTCCGTCGGAAACAACAAATCCTGCCGACGAAACGGCCATGACGGTTACATTGGGAACAGATACGACCGTCTCGTTGCTTAAAGCATCGAGTTCGCCAACCGTATATTCCCTTACATCACGGTACTTGTCTCCTGACTGATTGATAAGTACTTCCGCACGGCTGGCAAGAGTGGCGCCTTTGAAAACAACGACGGCTTTCCTCGGATTGTCCAATGCTCCGCCGCGCATGTTGTCGGACACCGAAACGGTTACATCCATCACGCCGCTGCCCGAAGCAGGGCTAACCGTTATCCATTCGGGAACTTCCGTAATCCAGTCAGCATCGGCATAAACGGTGATGATTTGGCTTGTGGCATTGTTCCCGTCGAAGGTCAATGAACTGGCGCTCGCCAGAACAGCCTTCGAAAGTCCCGATTCTTCTTTTTCGCAACTCCCTACAGAAAACAGGGTTGCCGTCAGAAGCAGGGCTGTATATGCACATTTCAAAAATTTCATGATTATGTAAATTTAATACGTTTCAATTTAGAAATTAAGTCCGTCATTCCATCCCGGATTCTGCGTGAGATTCTTGTTGAGAGAACGCTCGTTGATAGGAATGGGGTAGAGATAGTCCCTCACTTCGTTGAACTTGGTTCTCTCTACGTTCTTGTGGAAGTCGAGATTTCCTTTATTCCCGTTGGTGAGTAAAATTTCTTCGCCAATCTTATATACCTGTACGCCTGCGGGGGCGGACGGTTTGGCGTCTTCGTAGAGGATCAGGTCGGTGTTTCCGTCGCCGGAGAGATCGTAGGAACCGGGGCCCGGAAAATACATACCGATGAGATCTCTGTCGATGCAAGAACCTGCTTTCCATCGCATAAGATCGGTTAAACGGAAGCCTTCCTGTACCAACTCAACCGCGCGTTCGCGACGAATTTCGAGGATAATGCCGCTGCTCACATTCGGGTACATCTCTTTGAGATACCGGTCTGCCGCCACGCCGATACTGAGGTTGGGCATGCCTGCGCGAGCCCGGATTTTATTTACAGAGAGATCCAAGTCGGCTTGCGTCAGTGTTCCCAGTTCGGCTTTCGCTTCGGCATAGTTTAGAAGCACTTCGGCATAACGATAGACCGGAAGGTCGCAGGTTGAACGGTCGTTGCGGTCAACATTACCGCCGGAAGCGGTAGGATCCTGAACAAACTTGATGGGCTGATAACCGGTAACCGTAACACCGAGGTCGGATGCAAGCACTTCGGTCTTTCCGATCCGTGTATATCCGGGTGTGCGGATGCTCTGTGCCAAACGCGGGTCGCGATTTTTCACCTCGTCGGCAAACGGCATCGATTCCCATCCCACTTGGTCGGTGAATGCAGTGCCGTCGGACATCAGATACTGATCGACCATGTTCTTGGTATAACCCGGACGACCCTGAGTCGGCACCAGCGTATAGGCCGTAGCATTGTGATAAATACCGAGTCCGTAATCGAACTTGATAGCCAAGATATACTCGTCTGTACTGGCATTTTCCTGCGCGAAGAGCGTCAGGTAATCCTTCTTCGGGTTGCCGGTCGTGTACAGCTTGTAGGGGCTTCCGTCGATTAAGGTCTTTGCCGCCTTTGCCGCCAAATCGAGATAATACTGATAATCGTGTCCTTCGAGACTAATCCCGTGATATTTCCGGTAGGTTCCTTCGTACAGGCAGAACTGCGCTTTCAGAGCCAGTGCAGCCCATTTGTTGGCTCGATAGGTGCTCACGTCCGAAGACAGGTTCGCGATGGCTTCATCGACGTCTTCGATCATCTTAGTCATCACCAGTTCGCGCGAGTCGCGAGGATTGTATAACTCTTCGTCCGCCGAACCGAGTTGTTGGCCGTACCAAGGCACATCTCCAAATCGTTTCACCTTTTCGAAATAGAAGTAGGCTCTGAAAAATTTCGTCAGGGCTTTGTATTTGGTAACCGCCTGTTCGTCTTCACATTGGTCTGCATATTCGAGGAGCGTATTCATGCGGCGCAAATCGGTCCAAGTCCATCCTCCGCCGGAGTTGGGAACCGTGCGTTTGTTACCGCCCTGAAGAATATCGGAAAGAGTCAATTGAACCAAAAGGTCACTCTGTTCATTGAACGGGGACTTGTTCAGCAGGTTGTTATAGAAGGGATTGCTGAATAGCTGCAGGTCGCCTTCGGTTTTGAAATAATCCTTCTCCGAAATTTTATCCAATGGTTTCGTATCGAGGAGATTATCACAAGCCGACAAACCTACTGTTAGCATAATAATAGCCAAAATAATAAATCGCTTCATAGTGATTGTCATTTATTGTTATTTAAAAAGTAAGATCTAAACCGAACATGAACGTTTTGGGCCAGGGGTAATACGCTTGATTGTCGTAATCGCTATTGCCGCTTCTGGATATCGCTCCTTCGGGATCAACGTATTTCGAATTTTTCTTGATGGGAGACCAATAGCAGAGGTTCTCACCGGAGAAATAAACGCGCAAATGATCAATGCCGGCCTTTTTCGTGATAGTTACCGGAACGGTGTATCCTACCGTCAGATTCTTGAATCGCAGGTAGCGGATATTTTGCAGGTAGTGATCGTTCACCTTGCTCAAATAACCGCCCGTTGAAAGATAAGGCCTTGCACGCGGGAAATAGGAATCTTGATTGTCCTCTGCCCATACTTTGTCGGCAAAATCCGCCGGAAGGAAGGTCAGGTAGGGGTAGGAATAGCAACCCCAGAAAGGCATCGACCGTCCGTGAGGATACCAATAGTGGTTTCCTGTTCCCTGGAAGAAAACGGAGGCGTCGAAACCTACCCATTTGATGTTGGCATTGATACCGTAAGAAAGGCTGGGAAGCGCGTTCCCTAATATCTTGAGGTCGCCCGGATCATTCACTGTGTTGCTGCCGATACCCCATTTGCCATCCCCGTCGGTATCGAGGAATTTGAGGTCGCCGGCAAGCCATCCACCGGTCAGGCGGCTGGAAACATAGCTCAGATCCACCTCTTTGGCGTAGGCTTGCGCTTCTTCATCGGTTTTGAAAAATCCGTCGGTCGTAAAGCCCCAGATTTCGCCGATGCGCATTCCTTCGTAATAGGCTTTGGCAAACGATTTTTCGGGGTTATCGTATTTGGTAATCACGCTTTTGAAATCGCTGAGATTGAATCCGAGGCCGTATTCAAAGGGCTTATTGGCAACTAAGAACTGATCCCTCCAGTTGATGGAAAATTCGTATCCTTTCGTCCTCAGGTCGGCGGTGTTCATATCGGGGGGATCGGCTCCATAAACGCTGGGCAGCGCGATGCCGGCGGTCAACATGTCTTTGGTATCGCGGATATATACATCGCCTGTGAAGTTGAGTCGATTGTTCAAAAAAGTAGCGTCGAGACCGAGGTTCCATTGTTGAGCGGTTTCCCAAGTCAGGTCGGAGGCCACAGGCGCACCCAGCGAGGAGTATTGCGCCATGGAAGAACCTTCGTTGAAGGAATATGCCGCGAATTTGTTGATCGAAACCAGACGCATGTACGCATAATAGGACGAAATGTTCTGATTGCCGAGACTGCCGAAAGAAGCCCTCAATTTCAGGTTATCGACGGTTTTGCGAGCCGGTTCGAAGAAGGATTCTTCGGAGATGCGCCATCCTACGGATGCCGAAGGGAACCAGCCCCAACGGCTTCCCGCAGCGAAACGCGAAGTTCCGTCGAGACGTCCGCTCACTTCGGCGAGATAACGGCCTTTGTAATCGTAATTGACCCGCCCGAAGTAGCCTAAGAGCGCGTAGTCGTTCTGTCCGCCGCTAACGCCGGTAATGGTCTCGCCGGCATCATTCGGAGATACAAGGTTCAAGTCGTCCAAATCCACCGAGGCGAGATTTTGCCCCCATGCTCCAACGTTCTTGCTGGCCCATGTTTCGTAGTTGAACCCGCCGGTAGCCGACACGTGGTGTGCATCGCCGAACGTTTCGTTGTAGTTGGCGAATACATTGGTCGAAAGATATTGTCTTGTGTTGACGGTTTCATCGAGCTGATTCTGACCGGCGCCGGTGGCGTAGGAGGCCATTGCGGCATCGGGATATTCGCGGTAATACATCTCGGAGCTGCGGCTCGTATTGCGCGTTTGATATTGGCGGAAAGTGAAATCGCCTGTAATACTCAATGATTTGACCGGAGTAATGACCAATCGTGCGGTGTTGGAGAAATCGCTTGCGCGATCCACGTTGCGGTGAGTTCCTTCGTTGAGGATGATGTGGCGGCCGTTACCCACTTTGTAGCTCAAATACGGGGTTCCGTAAAGCCACGAACCGTCGGGGTTCTTCATGGGGAAGCAGGCCAATGCGTGGCTGGCCAGATAACCTAAAGTGTTTTCTATGCTGCCGTCTCCCAATGAGGAGTAATCCGAAGCGTAAAACGACGTGTTGTTGGACAAGGTTGCATACTTGTTGATCCGAAAATCGAGTTTCGAACGCATGTTGTATTTGTTGAACACGTCGGGAATGGCGCGTTGAATACCTTCCTGTCGGTCGTAAGCTGCCGAAACAAGGTACTTGATGTCTTTCGAGCCCCCGCTGAGGGATACATTGTGCTGCTGAACCGGACGTTTTTCACGGAAAAGCATATCCCACCAATCGTAGTTACCGTAATAGACCCACTGCTTCCGGCCGTTTCGCACTTCTTCGACGACCCAGGGGCGGTCGGGGTTCTCCGTTTTGTCGTTTACACGAGCAAGGAGCTGCTGCATATCCTGATCGGTGTAATTGACGTACAAAGTTCCCGAATCGGCTTTCCAAAACTTATTGACCATATAAACAGACCAGTATCCCCGGTTTTCGTAGTCGGTTGAGGAGGTTGATTCTTCCCATCCGAAACGGCCGCTGTAGCGCACCGTAGCTTTGCCTTCCTTTGCCGCGCCTGATTTGGTGGTAACCAAAATAACGCCAAAAGCTGCGCGTGCTCCGTATATGGCGGCTGCGGCAGCATCTTTGATGACGGAAATCGATTCCACGTCATTTGGATTGACACGGTTAAGGTCGCCGACAGCGCCATCAATCAGGATGAGCGGCTCGGCCCCGTTGATCGAGGTTATACCGCGGATATTGATGTCGGGCGTACTGCCGGGCTTTCCCGAAGACGTCGTGATGTTAAGCCCCGATACGGAACCTTGTAACATGTGTGTCACAGAATGGGCAACGCGGTCTTCGAGGTCTTTGCCTCCCACAACCGCTATGGAACCCGTAAGATTGACTTTTTTCTGCGTACCGTAACCGACAACGACCGCTTCATCAAGAAGAACGGCGTCTTCTTGCAGGTAAACGGTAATGCTCTTTTGGGTTGCAGAAACCTTTATCTTTTGGGAAATAAATCCCATAAACGAAACATTCAGGACAACGTCTCCCGATGGAACTTCAAATGCAAAACTTCCGTCATCGGAAGTAATGCTTCCTTTGGTCGTGCCATCAAGCTGAACAAGCACTCCCAGCATGGGCTGTTGTTCAGCATCAAAGACTTTTCCTGAGATCTCTCTGGTCTGAGCCGACAGGGATAACCCTCCCATTATCAGAAACAGAGATAGAACCAATAGTCTAAATACTCTCATAAAATCAATGTTTTTAGGTGTTAGTGATAGTTTATATAATTATCATTTATTCAGATAGTCATCTGTCGAAAATGCTTTTGGTCGCTGCATGTTTTCGGTCCATGTGTTTCCAAATTCATCTTTGACGGTAATTACCAAGTCCACATCGGCGCTGCTCGCTGTTACCTTAAAGAAATGGGTGAATTTATCGGTGATGAACGAGGGCGTTGTTGAGAGACTTGCACTGTTGAATCGTTTTACGGAAAGCGCTGCTATGTGAAGCGGATCGTATGCCCATACTTCCGTGGGTGTCAGTGCGTTGTTGTTTTCGTCAACAACATTCAATGTCCATTTCGGATTCCAGTTCCACACGTTGATCAGCACCTCATTGTTGCTGTTCACCGGATAGGCATCGACGTATTTCAAATACTCGTTTTTGACGGTTGTCGAAACAGTTGAGGGCATCAGCGGAACGTCGGCCATAGAGAAATGCACATTGTTGAGGTCGTAACTGCGGAATTGATAGTTTTCCGGCCATCCGGTAGCTTTATACATCCACTTGAAGTCGGTTCCGGAAATATCCCAGACGCCATATCCCCCCGGAGTTCCGTCGAGACTGATGTGAACGCCCGGCGTAAGGTTGCCCGACCACCACCACGACGCGCATATCGCCCCCGAATTGTGCTCAGAGAAATTTTGCCCGCCTACGATAGCGGCTTCGGGCGTTACGTTGAAAATCATGTGCGTATGACCCGTTACAAACTGTACCTTATATCCGTTTAAGATCGAAAAAAGTTGATTGGTATTTGTCGCATCGTGGTCGATCTTAAACCCGGTTGTGGTTGGATAAAACACTTGCGCGTGCATCGCAACGACAAGAGGTGTCGTTTTGCTCACGTATGACAGGTCTTTAGCCAACCATTGCAACTGTTCGGTTGAGATGGTTTTTTTGTAATTGCGGGATGTAGTGCCGTCGTATTGGCTGCAATCAATATCGTCCAAAATAACATAGTGAACCTTGCCTATATTGAAGGAATAGTAGGTGGGGGCAATTTTGTCCCGATATTGTATTTCTGCAGCAAAATCCGATGTGGCTTTGAAATCGTTGTCGTGGTTGCCCATGACATGGAATATCTGCAAATTTTTGACCCCGTTGTTGATGTCTTCCAAATATTGCGGAAATTGGTATTTGTTGTCGTACCAATACAAATCCCAAGTCATGTCTCCAAGGGCAATAGCGTACATTTTCTCGCTTTTGTGGCTGTTCATGTAGTTGCTCAGGTCAGCTGTGAAATTAGCAAATTGTTCCCTGTCTTTTGTGCGGTTGGCAAGGTGCATGTCTCCGAGCATAAAGATTTTGTAGGTATCCTGATTGTTCACTTTTGTGAGCGTGAAATCCACCCGTTCGACATCATTAGTTTCTCCTTTCAAGGTGTATTGGAACAAAGGCAACACGCCGTCGGACGGCACTTCGTACCCGCTTGGCACGGAGATGAATACCTTGCCGTTTTTCTTGGCTGACTTGAGTTGGTAGATGCCATCCTTATTGGTTGCGGTTACCTCTACGCCGTCGGACACTACTACATTTTCCACGCCGCCGGCAGTTGTAGAGACGATGCCGTAAACCGTGGTGCCTGCATCCGGGACAAAACCGATGTCTTCAACAACCTTTATGTAGGTTTTTCCCATCAATTTCTTTCGCGAGTCTCTTTTGATGTAAATGGTGTAATTGCCGGTTGTGCAGCTATTACCCAAACGGATGGTGAAGCTTGTGGACGATACATTGACGATGCTGCAAACATAAGATACGCCCGCATCCGATTCAATAATAAATGAATCGGAGATCTGTGGAGCTTTCCCGTTCTTTACCGTAAAGGTATATTCACCGCCTTTGGTGATTTCAATCAAAGTCGGAAGTTCAAACTGTACATCAAACTCATTGACAACAGGTTCATCTTCTTTGCCGCCGCAGGTAATAAACTGAAAAGCGATGACAAGCAGGAGCAATAAATACTTCGTATTGTTTTTCATTTCGAAACTTTAGTTTTTCAAATTAAAATGCTTAATGGATCAGTTTCTGCAGTTTTTCGGGATAGTCTGTTGTGATATAGTCCACACCCAAATCGATAAAATAGTTCATGTCAGCCTCCTCATCTACGGTCCACACATTTACTTCCAAGCCCAGTTTGTGGCTCTCCTCCACCCATTCAGGATGTTGCTTCAGCGCTTTTATCGAATAATCGATACCGGCCAAACCCAAACTCTTTATTTTTTTGGGAGACAGGTCTCCATCCAAGTAGTATATTTTTGTGTCGGGGATCAATTTTTTAAAGGCCAAGCAAGCATTAATCGAAAATGCGATGATGTCCGTGCGATCCAATACGTTGTGTTTTTTCAGAGCCTTGACTATCCTCAGCGCCGATTCATCTTCTCTTGATAAATCGGTCAATGATTTCATTTCCAATACAATACGGGTATTCGGCTTGCTTGCTGCGGATTTCAGATATTCATCCAACGTCGGAAGTTGTTCTCCGTTGTCCAAACGCACTTTCCGAATCTCGGAAAAGGGGCTTGTTTCCATATTTACGCCTTTAAAGGTTCGGTCGTGATTGACCACCAATTTTCCGTCGGTTGTCATCCAAACGTCAAATTCCGAGCCAAAAGCTCCGATAGAATCGGCTTTTGCAAAAGAGGTCAATGAATTTTGCGCCGATCCGGGCGCCTTCCAATAGCCGCGGTGTGCAACGACCTTTACCTGTGCTTGCGAAATAGAAAATAGGGCAAATGCGAATAATGCCAAGAAAGTAATTTTTTTAATCATGTTGTTTAAATATTAAGTAGTTTTGTTATTGAGGATTGGAGGTGTCTTTGTTCCTCCGAATCTTCCATTGTTCCGTATGATAACCGATACCGGGATCGACAGAATCTTTGCAATAGACAATGATACCGTCGTTTTGTTCCCAATACGTTTTCACCGTGTGTCCGGCAATTACGCCGTCTTCTTTCGGGCGGATCGTCGAATTGTCGGGGTTAACCACAATTTTCAGTCCGCTCGACAAGTTCAACATATCCAGGTCGCCTCGGCTGTTGCCTCCGACAATAAGGGGTTTCGCCTGTATGAAAGTCTCGATGGTGTAGCCTTTGCCGTCGTCCTGAGGGATGGGCATAATGACTGTGCCGCTCGACACGCCGTTCTCTATCACCGATTTCACGCCGACGATATTGAGCATCGGTATGTTTAATTCTTCCGAGACGAATTTCTGATACAACAATTCGGGTGAGGCCGTCAATATCCACACTTCGAAGCCGTAATTTTTCAGATTGGCGATCAACTTTTTCATTTCGGGATAGATTCTTCCTTTATAGGATTTTTGGTAGCAATCCGCTCCTATTTGCCTGATTTGGTCGGCCGTTAATCCCGATAGAAAATGCACCCGGTCTTCCACGTATTCTTTGCTGACGTTGTCCCCATTTTCGACCATACGGTTTAAAATGGCTAATTTTTTCAACGACAGCGAGTCGGTTTTGCCCTTGTAATTCTCATCGGCATACATGTAAAGCGCTTCGTCGGCAAGATAATAGGGCACTTGCCCGAAAACAGTCCCGTCGCAATCGAACACGGCGACTTTCCGGCCTTCGTAATGCTTCTTCGAATTTAAAAAAGTTTCAATCCGCTGATTAACCTCTTTCGACCATCCTTTTATCGGAACAAATTTTTGCGCGTTCAACGGGACGGCGCCGAAGATAACGGCGAAGAATAATAAATGGATAAAGAGTTTTTTACTCATAATTTTTTCTTTTAGTGTATTTTATATTGTATGCTGCGGAACGATTGTTTAATGTCCGTTTTTTTGTGCCTTCCTCAATTGTTTTTCTTTTCTTGAAACAATGAGCATCAATAAAATAGCTAAAACGCAACTGAGGACGAGAACTGCGAAATATGAGTTCCAGGTAAGGTCTGTGTCGATCAGATACCCCAGCAAGTTGTTCGCTAAGAGCGCTGTTCCAAAGAAATAACCGAAGAATCCCGTCAGTCCGGCCGATGTGCCGGCTGCATTTTTCGGTGACAAATCCAATGCCTGAACGCCAATCAACATAATCGGACCGTATATCAGGAAGCCTATGGATATCAGGGTGATGTTATCGATCATTTGGGTGTTTGTGGTAAACAAATGCAAGATCGAGTCGATAGCGCCTCCCTGACCGTTTTTCCAATAAACCAATACGGCTATCATCGTTAGAGCCATAAAGATGATATTTGCAATGGCTCTTCGGCCGTTGAATACTTTATCGCTGATCCATCCGCAGAGTATCGTTCCGGGAATCGCCGCCAATTCGTAGTAGGCGTAAGCCCATCCCGACTCTTTGATATTATAGCCTTTGACCTGTTGCAGATAAGTGGGCGCCCAGTCGAGAACCCCGTATCTCACCAAATAAACGAAGATATTTGCAATGGCAACAAACCAAAGGATCTTATTGTTCAGTACGTATTTAAAAAAGATGTCTTTGGTAGAAAGAACCTTTTCCTGAGCTTCCGTGTAGTTCGGCGAATAGTCGTTGCGGTGTTTTTCGATAGTAGGCAAGCCGCAGGAGCCCGGATTATCGCGGATCAGCAGATAGGCAATCAGGGCGATTAGAATGGCGATGACAGCCGGCAGGACGAAAAAACCAAACTGGGCGCTGAGCAATTTCGGGTATCCTTGCATCAATAAAAACGAGAATCCGAACGAGGTTATCGGGCCGAGAGCAGCCCCTCCCACATTGTGCGCGGTATTCCATAAAGACACTATTGAACCTCGCTCTGTTATGGAGTACCAGTGGGTCATGACACGGCCGCAGGGTGGCCATCCCATTCCGCCGACCCAACCGATCAAAAATTGGCAGACGGCCATAGTCGCCACATTGTAGAGCCCCAGCTTTGAGCCTGCAAGCATGATAGCCAAGGAAGCCAATATAAGGCCTAAGGGCAAGAATTTGCGAGCATCCGAGCGATCGGATATTCCACCCATGATGAATTTCGACAATCCGTAGGCAAACGCATTTAACGAGAGGGCGAAGCCCAGGGAGGACTTCGAAATTCCCAAGGTTTCTTCTAAAATGGGCATTGCCAAGGAAAAATTTTTCCGTACCAGATAGAAGGCTGCATAGCCCAAAAATATTCCAATAAAAACTTGAATTCGGTATAAAGGATATGCCGAATCTATTTCTTTTTGGGTTCTTAACGGTTTATCGGAGGGTGGCAGTAAAATATTTTTCATTCTTTTTTTAGTTTAGTTGAAAGGGATATCAAATGTAATTAAAAAATTTGTTGCTAATGGTGATTTAATCTTTTTTAGTGTCCGCTGCTTTAAACGATTGCCATGTAAACTGCGGCGGCAATCATTGCGCCCGCAATCGGACCGAGAATCGGCACCCACGAATACGACCAGTCGCTGTCCCGCTTATCCTTTATCGGGAGGATGAAATGGGCTATGCGGGGAGCCAAATCGCGTGCAGGATTGATGGCGTAGCCTGTTGTGCCTCCCAAGCTCATCCCGATGACAACGATCAGCAGCGCCACGGGAAAGGGGCCTTCAAAACCGCTACCTTCTTTTACGGCAAACAAAATTCCGAAAACCAGCATAAATGTGCCGATCACTTCGCAAACGAAGTTGTAAAAATAGTTCCTGATGGCCGGAATTGTACAAAAAACGCCCAATTTCAGGTCTTTATTTTCTTCGATATCGAAATGCTGTTTATAGAATACATAAACGAGTACGGCTCCGAATATCCCGCCTAACAGTTGCGCGATAATATATCCGATTACGCTCCCCGAAAATTTCCCCGTAAGGGCAAGCCCAAGGGTAAGGGCAGGATTCAAATGAGCTCCCGAATAAGGTCCCGAAACGTATGCGGCGACGAACACCGCAAGTCCCCATGCGATGGTGATAACCGCCCATCCGGCGTTATGACCTTTCGTTCCTTTCAAAATAACGTTGGCCACCACCCCATCCCCCAAGAGGATGAGGATTGCTGTTCCTATAAATTCGAATAATAAATCCTGAGGCATAGTAAAAAAATTTAATGGGTCCATGATTGTGCGCGGAGAACGGCGTCCGCCCATTTTCTTTTGGCGATGTGCATGTCTGTTTCGGGGTCGGGGATAAAAGCAGTGTCCAAACTCCATTGTTCCCCGATTTCATCGGTATCCTTCCAATAACCGACAGCTAATCCGGCCAAGTAGGCTGCTCCGAGAGCGGTTGTCTCGGTTATCCGGGGACGAACGACCTTTTTAGACAAAACATTCGCTTGAAACTGCATCAACAGGTTGTTTCGGGAAGCCCCTCCGTCAACGCGAAGTTCTTTCAATCCCATATTGGCATCCAAAGCCATGGCATTGATGACGTCTCCGGTTAGGAAGGCGATGCCTTCCAAGGCAGCTCGTGCAATATGAGCGTCGGTTGTCCCTCTCGAAATCCCGACGATTGTTCCTCGTGCGTATTGATCCCAATAGGGGGCGCCCAAGCCCGTTAAAGCCGGAACGAAGTAAACGTCTCCATTATCATCGGCTTTGCGTGCCAAGGCCTCTATTTCGGACGACGACTCAATGATTTTTAATCCATCGCGGAGCCATTGAACAATCGCGCCGCCTATAAATATGCTCCCTTCTAAGGCATAAGTCGTCTTGTTTCCTATCTTCCATGCAACGGTTGAAATCAGATTGTTTTTCGACATTACCGGTTTGCTTCCGGTGTTCATCAGGATGAAACAGCCGGTTCCATAAGTATTCTTGACCATCCCCGGATCGATACATAACTGCCCGAACAATGCCGCTTGCTGGTCGCCGGCAATTCCCGCAATCGGAACTTTTGAGGCGAAGATGGTTGTTTTGGTGTGCCCGTAAATACAGCTGGAATCGCAGACTTCCGGAAGGATGCTTGCCGGAATGTCGAATAGCTTCAACAGTTCTTTGTCCCATGTCAGGGTGTTTATATTGAACAACATTGTCCGTGATGCGTTCGTAACATCCGTAATATGGCGCTCGCCTCGCGTCAATTGCCAAACCAACCAAGTATCGACGGTTCCGAAGGCTAATTCGCCCCTGTTGGCTTTTTCCCGCGCTCCCGCCACATGATCCAATATCCACTTGATTTTGGTGGCGCTGAAATAGGCATCGATAATCAAGCCCGTTTTTTCGCGGATAAAAGGCATCAGTCCTTCGGTTTTCAGTTTGTCGCAGTATTCCGAAGTTCTGCGGTCTTGCCATACAATGGCATTATAAACGGGTTCGCCCGTTGTTCTGTCCCATACGATTGTGGTCTCGCGCTGGTTGGTGATTCCGATTCCGGCTATATTGGCGCCGTTTACTCCGATTTTTGCAATCGCTTCCGCAATCACTGCGGCCTGAGAAGACCATATCTCATGCGGATCGTGCTCTACCCAGCCGTTTTGAGGGAAAATCTGAGAAAATTCCTTTTGCCCAATGGAGCATATCTCACCCTTTTGATTGAAGAGAATAGCCCGGGAACTGGTTGTCCCGGCATCGAGCGATAAAATGTATTTGTCTTTCATCTGTGTGAGGTATTCTAAATGTATATTTTTTGATTTACAGGTTGTAATGTTATGAATCCAAGAGATAGTTGCGTGCCAATTTCGTAAACTCATCGACCTGAGCTGCTTCCCAATCCTTGTCTTTTCCGGTTTCCTGCGCGATAATCGAGGCAATTTTTGGGGCGCAGTCAATAGCCGCTTGAGCGTCCAAAAACAAAAGGCGCACCCTTCGGGCGAGGACGTCCTCCACATTTTGAGCCATCTCTTCCCTCACCGCCCAGATTACCTCCGCAAGAGTGTAACCGTAATTCGGATGAATTTTGGAGGCGTATTCGGGCTTCTCCTGTTGTATCCTTTTTATTTGCGGAATGTCGGCGCCATATACATAAAGATGGGAAGATCGATCCACTTTTTTCTTGTCCATATTTCCGTGTATGGAGAGATTAAAGGTGCGGCATGCCGTTTTGGCAAGGTTGTGGACTTCTATTGCTTTGTCGATGACGTCTTCGGCCATCTTACGGTAGCTGGTCCATTTTCCTCCGGTAAGCGTGAGCATTCCCGATTCGTGCACAACGACCTTGTGGCTTCTTGATACTTCTTTGGTGCTTTTTCCCTCCTGTTTTGGAGCAGCCAAAGGCCTTAGCCCTGCAAATACGGATAAAACGTCTTTTCTTGCGGGCTTTTTGTTAAGGTACATTTGTGCCGATTCCATCACAAATTCAATTTCTTTTTCCAAGGCACGAGGCTCATAATTTGCATCTTTTACCAGCGTATCGGTAGTCCCAACCAAACACTTATCGTGCCAAGGCACAATAAACAAAACCCGCCCGTCCGAAGTTTTCGGGATCATGACGGCATTGTCGCTCAACAGGAAGGACTTGTCCAATACGATATGAATGCCTTGGCTGGGAACAATAAATTTGCCGTGGTGGGGGTTGTCCTCATTCAGAATATCGTTTGCAAACACGCCGGTGGCGTTTATCACCGCTTTGCAATGAATGGTATATTCTTTCCCCGATAACTTATCCGTTGCTTTCACACCGATGATTTTGCCCTGCGCATTTTTAACGAAACCGGTCGCTTCCACATAGTTTATGGCGCAAGCGCCCAAGTCGTCGATCGTTTGAGCCATATTTATTCCGAGTCGAGAGTCGTCGAATTGGCCGTCGGTGTAAACAACGCCACTCCGCAATCCTTCCGCCTTGATGTTCGGAAGTTCCTTCAAGGTCTTTTTCTTCCCAATCAGCCGCGTTTTGCCCAGACTTAATTTTCCCGACAAAAAATCGTAGAAAGTCAGGCCGACGGCATACAAAAGACTGTTCCACAAGGTGTAATTGGGAATTACGAAATCTTGCGTTTTTACCAAATGGGCTGCGTTGTGCGACAGCAGTCCGCGCTCTTTCAGCGCTTCCCGCACCAGATCGATGTATCCCTGCGCCATGTACCTGACGCCGCCGTGTACCAATTTTGTACTCCTGCTCGACGTCCCCTTGCAAAAATCGTGCGACTCCAAAAGCAGGGTCTTAAACCCTCTGGACGCGGCATCGATGGCGCTGCCGAGGCCGCTTGCACCTCCGCCTATGACGACAAAGTCCCATTGAACAGACTCGTTGGATAATTGCTGTAAAGATTTATTTCGATTCATTTTGAATTATATTTTGATTTGGCAAAAATAATACATTGTTTTTATAAAACGAAATAAAACGAAATAAAAAACAAGTTCAAACGAAAATTTAATCGCTGGATATTTCCCCTTACAGGTTTTGATTTCGAAACTGCAAGAATGAAGATCCTAAGCCAACACTTCGTTTTAGCCTGTTTAACTACTGTTTATATGTTTATATCGGCAAAGGGCAAGACTTTTTCGATATATTTGCGAAATATGAGAAAATAATTGTATTTTTGACAGACGAATCAAAAAAAGAGATGATGAAAAATATTGCTCAGCGACATCAATTTATCTTAGAACGGCTTAAAGAAAAAGGATGGGTCGGGGTAGAGGAGATCAGCCGTGAGTTGAACGTTTCGGAGGTAACGGTTCGGAAAGATTTGAAATACCTCGAAAGCAAAAAATACCTTTTCCGAAATCACGGCGGCGCCAGCGACCTCAATACCATAATAACGGACAAGCATATCGATATAAAAGAAAAGCAGCACCGGGAAGAAAAAGAACGGATTGCAAAGGAGGCAAACAAGCTACTGAATCCTGACGATAAGGTTATTATCGCTTCGGGTACCACCTTGCTGGCTTTTGCAAACGAAATCAGGGTGCAAGACAGCCTGACCGTGATAACCTCTTCGGTGAAAGTGTCTTTGGCGCTGTGCTACGATCCCCATATCGAAGTGATTCAACTGGGCGGGAATATCCGAAAAAATTCGGTTTCCGTCATCGGGCATTATGCAACCAATATTTTGGAAAGCGTCTCGTGCAATAAACTGTTTATAGGAGTGGATGGTCTGGACTTCGATTACGGGCTGACTACGTCAACGCTCGACGAGGCTTTAATCAATCAGCAGATGATAGACGCCGCTCAGGAAATTATTGTTTTAACCGATTCGTCGAAATTCGGCAAACGGGGGTTCTGCAAAATTTGCGGGATCAACAAAGTCCATCGCATCATAACGGACAAAAATGTTTCCAAACATATTGTTGATATGCTATCGGAACAAGGAATCATCGTAACCGTCGTTTAATCGGATATTTCGCCATAATTCAAACAAACTATCAGTAAATCAATGAAATGTAAGATTATTTTTATCGGGTGTGCGTTTATTCTTTTTGCGATTTCCGCTTGCGATAAAGAACAGGCTTCACGCATTGATGATTATATAGTAGAATTTGCCACCGTGATGAACGACGGTTCTTCCGTTAAATTTAAACTCGACAACCAGAAGATTCTTGTTCCGAGTGCGTCGGATGATTTTTCCGATAAAAAAAACGGGCAGCGCATCGTGCTGAATTATACTCCGCTCAACGGCGATACCGTAAAGGTGAACAGCGCATCCAACATCTTCACAGCTTCGTTGCGGACGGACGGATTTCCCGTCGAATATCACAGCGACCCCGTGAAAATACAAAGCCTGTGGGTTGGAGGTAATTATTTGAACGCGATAATAGAGGTCGAGTATCACGATACTGCGCATACCGCAGCGCTTTTTCAGCCCAATCCCGCCGAACCCGATCAATTGTATTTCAGTTATTCCCGAAACGGCGATCCGGCCGGTTACCCGGTGAAAGCGTATGCGTCTTTTTTACTTGATAAATTAAAAGAATATGCTGGATCACAGCCTTTTAAATTTGTGCTGTACATCAATACTTACGAGGGAATGCGCAGCATAGAATTGCAGTTAAAGTAAGCCGATTAATGATTTTTAAAGATTAATTGGAAAATGAAAGCCCATTCGATGAGCTAATATCGTGAGAATTATGTATCTTTGCCGCCAATTTGACATAGAAGAATCAAGTGCTGAATATCGAAACAAATATTTTATCGCATCATTTTGTATGACAAAACAATATAAACGGATAAACAACATAGTGGGCTGGGTCGTATTCGTTATTGCCGCCGTTGTTTATCTAAAAACCATCGAGCCCACAGCCAGTTTTTGGGATTGCGGGGAATTTATCACTCAAGCCTATAAATTGGAAGTAGGACACCCTCCGGGAGCTCCCATTTTTATGTTGGTGGGCAATTTGTTCTCCCAATTTGCATCCGACCCGTCGCAAGTGGCGAAAATGATCAACACCTTGTCGGCTTTGCTGAGCGCCCTCACCATTTTATTTCTTTTTTGGACGATAACGCATTTGACGCGCAAGTTAGTTTTGTCCGACAAAAACGAGGTCGCCAACCTGGGACAAACTTTGGTCATCATGGGTAGCGGATTGGTGGGCGCATTGGCCTACACTTTTTCGGACACCTTCTGGTTTTCGGCTGTCGAAGGAGAAGTTTACGCCTTCTCTTCCATGCTTACGGCCTTGGTTTTCTGGTTGATTTTGAAATGGGAAAACAACGCCGAAAAATCCGATTCCGATAAATGGATTGTCCTCATTGCCTACGTGATAGGCCTGTCTATTGGAGTCCACCTGCTCAATTTGCTCTGTATTCCCGCCATCGTGCTGGTATATTATTATAAGAAGAAAGAAGATGCTACTTGGAAAGGCGCATCGCTGGCACTGCTTGGTTCCTTTGGCCTGATTGCCGTGCTGATGTTCGGCATCATTCCCGGATTCACCAAAGTGGGCGGCTGGTTCGAATTGTTTTTTGTGAACACGCTGGGTATGCCGTACAATTCGGGAGTTTTTGTTTATCTTGCTTGCCTTGTTGCCGCTCTCGTCGGGGCTCTTTATGAAACCATGGCCGTAAAGCAAAACGAAAAAAGAGCGAAAATTCTTTTTTTAGTAGGGCTTGGTCTTGCAGGGGGGCTGTTTATCGGGAGCAGCGTCGTCTTTTGGCTGATGCTTATCGCAGCGGCGCTCTATTTCGTATTCAAATCGAAGAAGATGAATATGAAGCTCATCAACCTGACCATGTCGAGTTTGCTGGTCATCCTGATAGGTTTTTCGGCCTATGCGATTATCCCGATCCGTTCCAGCGCGAATCCTCCGCTCGATTTGAACTCTCCGGAGGACGTTTTTTCGTTGGGCAGCTACCTCAACCGCGAGCAATACGGGCAAACGCCGCTGCTCTACGGCAGCACCTACGCTTCGGAAGTTGAACGGGACGGCGATGGCCGGGCTCTGTATTCCGAAAAGAAGAAATACGACCGGGTAATTAAAACTTCACCCGATCAAAAAGACCGCTATGTGGTCTCCACAACGGTTGAATCGTATAAATTCACCAATTCAATGCTGTTCCCCAGAATGCACTCCACTCCCACAAGCGCTGCTTTCAAGAATCACATTCAGGGATATCATATATGGGGCGGAGTGGTTGATGACGATACACCTCCGACGATCTTCCAAAATTTGCAATTCCTTTTCAGCTACCAAATCAACTACATGTACTGGCGGTATTTCATGTGGAATTTTTCCGGACGACAGAACGATATACAAGGTGATGCGGGACTGACCAAAGGAAATTGGATTACCGGCATTCCGGTAATCGACGAATATGTGCTTGGCCTTGGACCGCAAGATCATATTGCGCCGGATATTGTTGACAATAAGGGGCACAACGTTTATTTCATGCTGCCTTTCCTGCTGGGCATCATCGGACTTGTCTATCAGTTGCGGCTGAAAGAAAAAGGGGTGAAGAGTTTCTCGATTGTCTTCATGCTGTTTTTCATGACGGGATTGGCTATCGTGCTATACCTCAATCAAACCCCGTTTGAACCGCGCGAACGCGATTACGCTTACGCCGGATCGTTTTACGCCTATGCCATCTGGATAGGAATTGGCGTGGCGGGCATCAGCTCTTTTTTGCGGGAATATCTGAAAAATACAGCCTTTGCCGCCTCAGTAGCCACTGTCGCCTGCCTGTTTGTGCCGCTGTGGATGGGCGCCCAAAATTGGGACGACCACGACCGTTCCGGCCGTTATTTGGCACGCGATACGGGACATAATTACCTGAGTTGCATAGAACCCGGCGGAATCATCTTCACCAACGGCGACAACGATACCTATCCCTTGTGGTATGCGCAGGAAACGGAAGGCATCCGTACCGACGTGAGGGTGTGCAACCTCAGCTTTTTACAGACCGAGTGGTATATCGACCAAATGATGCGGCAGGCCTACAGTTCTGATCCCTTACCGATAAAATGGTCAAGAGAACGTTATTACAGCGAAAACGGCGGACTTGCTTACATCATTACGAAGAAGCAGATTGAAAACGCATTGAAGCAGAATAACATTCCGTCCATTTCCTATTCCTCATATTACGATGTCAACAGTTATAAGGATTCCGCATCGCTTACGCAAGTGATGGAAAATCTGCGGACGGGACAAAATGCCTCGCCAAAAAATCCGTTTTTGGACAGAGAGGTATCCATTATCCCCAGCAATTTGCTCTATTTAGATGTGGATACCGCAAAAGTTGATTGGAAAGCGCTAAATTCCAAGCCTTCTGCAAGAATGACGGTCAATTTGGGCGAAAAAAACGCTTTGTATCGTCAGGAATTGATGATTTTGGAAATGATAGCCAATTTAAACGCAGATAATTGGAAACGCTCCATTGCGTTTGCCACAACAGTGGACAGAAGTCTTTTCATGAACCTGACAAACAATTTCACGCTCGAAGGGCTGGTTTACCGCGTTACTCCCGGAACGCCCTTGGACGATGGCGTGAATATTGATGCGGCTTACGACAATATGATGAACAAATTCCGATGGGGAGGGCTCGAAGAAAATCCGGATATTTATCTCGATGAAACCGGCCGCCGCATGATTTCCACCTTCCGATTGTATTTCTCTCAGTTGATTGATGCGCTGATAGAGAAAGGCGATACGGAGAGAGCCCTCGCGGCATTGGATAAATGCACCGCGATGATGCCCGACCGAAGTGTGCACTACGGTACCGACGGCATCCTTTTTGCTCAGAATTATTACCAAATCGGACAGGAAGAAAAAGGGGCGGCAATGCTTAACGAAATATCGGATCGAATCATCAAAAACCTCGACTGGTACCAGCGTTTGAAACCCGTGCAGATTGCCAATATTCTCCGCGACGTTGTGGTGGAGAATATCAATCCCTTGTTACTTATCGCTTCCGTGTATCACGAGTACGCCCCTGCAAAATACCAGCCGTTGGCTGATGATTTGCTGTTGCGTGCCCAAATCTTCTATATGCAAGGGCTTTCGACTATCGGCGACATTATCCTCAAAGAGGTAACCGACGGTTCCATCCGCGCTTACCATCGGGCGGTCGAAGGTCAGGACAGCGTTGCGCAAAAATCGGAGGAAACAATGATGCAGCACACCTTGCAAATGATGAATCAGTTCAGCCCCAAATTGTTGGAACAATACAATATAGGCAGTCAGTCAAGTTCTGCAAATTAGAGCCGGTTATGAGTAAGAGATTATTTTTGTCGCGCGTTCGTTCAATCATTTATTTAGTTACGGATACCGTATGTTGATTGAACAGCCCCCCCTTTTGTATCGGATGTTTTTCCCGAAGGCTTGTTGGCGCATTCCAAAATCGGGGCAGAAAACCGTATATCTTACCTTCGATGACGGCCCCATACCCGAAGTTACCCCTTGGGTGTTGGACTTGTTGGACAGGCATCAGATAAAGGCTACTTTTTTTTGCGTGGGCGACAACGTGCGCAGGAACGCTGATGTGTTTCATGATTTGATATCGAGAGGACACGGTGTGGGAAACCACACCCAAAACCATTTGCAGGGTTGGAAAACCTGTACGTGGACCTTCCTTAAAAATACGGAGATGGCCGAAGCCGATATTCATTCGCGGAGATTCAGACCGCCTCACGGACACATGCGTTATCCCCAAGCCTTGCTGCTGAAGGCGAAAGGCTACAAGATAGTGATGTGGGACGTGGTTCCGCGCGATTACAGTTGGAGGGTAAGTCCCGAACAAGTTTTGGAAAATGTAAAGAAATACACCCGCGACGGCTCAATTATTGTCTTTCACGATTCTCTGAAAGCCGAGAAAAATTTACGCTATGCGCTTCCCCTTGCTATTGAATGGCTCAAAGAACAAGGCTATCGATTTGAGTTGATACCATAGCCGAAAACGAGTGCTTTTTCTGAAATAAACGCTGTTTATACGATTTTTTGAAAGAAAACGCCGATGCTTACTGTTTTTTTAATTATATTTGTGTTTTAATTTGTGGAGCGCTCAGTAAAATAATTTAGTCAAACTAACTATTCTTTTATCGTTTAAAAAGATATTAGTTGTAAAAATCAACCTTATGAAATTACTTTTCATTTTAGCGGCATTTGTTGTCGCCATAGTTATGGGACGGATCATTATTCCATATATCATGTTAGTTACTTTTCGAAAAAGATTGTTCGACCCCGTTAGTAATAGAAAAGTACACAAAGGTATTGTGCCCCGTTTGGGCGGTGTTGCTTTCGCACCTGTACAATGTACGATTCTCACGCTTTCGGTTGTGATTATGTACAAGTTTAATATTTCCGAAATCGATACCCATACCTCTGCGGTGTTGCCCATGTTTTTGGTGCTGATGGCCGGTATAGTACTCCTTTTCATGATGGGGGTGATGGACGATTTGGTGGGCGTAAGCTACAAATGGAAATTTGTGGTGCAAATCATAACGGCGTCTTTTTTTCCCTTAGCGGGATTATGGATTAACGACCTTTACGGTATTCTCTTTATAACCTACCTTCCGGATTGGGTTGGTATTCCCCTGACAATATTTATAACAGTATTGATAATCAATGCAATAAATCTGATTGACGGTATCGACGGCCTTTGCTCCGGCCTTATGATTGTAGCCTCCATAACCTTGGGGACGCTATTCCTTATTAAAGGCGCATGGCTGCACGCTACCTTTGCTTTTATTACGGCGGGAGTGCTGCTGCCCTTTTTCTATTACAACGTTTTTGGACGGACAAAACGGCACCGGCGTATTTTCATGGGAGATACCGGAAGCCTGACCTTAGGTTATTCCATCGCGTTTTTGGCGATAAGCTACACGATGAACAATCCGTATATTGAGACCTTCTCCGAAGGAGCCATTGTAGTTGCTTTCTCTGCCGTACTGATACCGGTGCTCGACGTGGGCAGGGTAATGCTCTTGCGTTTCAGGCAGGGCAGACCCGTATTCCAACCCGACCGCAACCACATCCACCATAAGTTTCTGCGGCTGGGTATTTCGCACCGATACACCATGATTTTGATATTGGCAATGGCCTTGTTTTTCAGCGTATTCAATATCGTCAGCGTTGAAATAATGAGCAACAATATCGTTTTGCTTCTCGATCTCCTTATTTGGATTGGATTCCATCTGTGGCTCGGCTGGATAGAAAAAAGAAAATTGAAACCGCAAGCCGAAAAAGCAGCGCTTGCCCAAAAGGAAGATACACCCCCACCCGAAAAGAAGAGGAGCCTTTGTGTAGGAAAAGTGATAGAATTGAAGTAATTTTGTAACCTGTCGGAATACAACCTGACAGGCAAAGGTTTAAAAAGTTCGAATAAATAAGATGAGAATAGCCGTTATAGGAGGATCCGGTTTTGTAGGAACTAAATTGATTGCTACGCTGTTAAATGCCAGTCCGGAATACGATATACTCAACATCGATAAACAAAACAGCGCTCGATACGCGGAGATAACCCGGATTGCAAACGTGTTGGATGCCGATTCGATAGCTGCGCAATTGAAAGGAACAGACGTGATTGTTCTCTTAGCCGCCGAGCATAAAGACAATGTAACGCCCGCCTCGCTTTATTACGACGTGAACGTGCAGGGGATGAAAAACACCCTTGCCGCCATGGAGAAAAACAATATAAAGAGAATCATCTTTACCAGCACGGTAGCCGTTTATGGCCTGAATAAAGAAAACCCTTCGGAAACGCAGCCTGCCGACCCGTTTAACGATTACGGCCGCAGCAAATGGCAAGCCGAACAGGTCTTGCAGGAATGGTACAAAGCCCACCCCGACCGAAATGTCAACATCCTCCGTCCTACGGTGATTTTTGGCGAAGGCAATCGCGGCAATGTCTATAACCTGCTGCACCAAATTGCATCGGGGAAATTCATGATGATCGGTAAAGGAGACAACAAAAAATCAATGTCATACGTCGGGAATGTGGTGGCCTTTATCGATTTTTTGATTCAACACAAAACCGAAGGTTATAATGTTTACAATTACGTGGACAAACCCGATTTTACCACCAACGATTTGGTTTACCATACCGGCGACGTCCTCGGCAAACACATACCGACCCTGCACATCCCCTATTGTTTGGGGATGCTGGGCGGATACGGCTTTGACGTATTGGGAAAAATCATCGGCAGAAAACTGACGATCAGCTCGGTGCGCGTGAAGAAATTTTGCGCCGTTACGCAATTCGATTCCTCAAAAGCAATGAACTCAGGTTTCGTCCCGCCCTTTAGCATCGAAGAGGGGCTGAGAAGAACGCTGAAAGCGGAGTTCGGAAAATAACAAACACATCATCATCGATTCAATGAACAATATTAAACAATTCCTCAAACAAAAGTTTGAAACCCTTTATTTCTTCTATCAATACTTGGGTTACAGGATGGTTGTCCTTTTGGTCTTCAGTTTTTTTATGGTAACCATGGATAATATCGGTCTGACTTTGTTTGTCCCCCTGTTTCAGGTGGCGGAAAAAAGCGTTCCCGGACATGAGCCCGCGCCCAACGACAAAATCGGATATTACGTGAATGAAGTGTTTCAATTTCTCCATTTACCCGTAAACATCTATTCGATGCTGTTGCTGATTATGGCGATATTTATTCTGAAAGGATTTTTCAGCTACTGTTCGTCGAAATACAGCGGAATCAACCAACATTTGTTTTCCAAATCGATAAGAAACCGTTTGGCCGGCGGAGTGAGGGATTTGGCCTACAAAAATTTTGTTTCTATGGACATTGGGCGTTTGCAAAGCTCAATGACCGGCGAGGCATGGCAGGTGGTGAATGCTTGTAATCAATATTTGGAAACCATTAAAAACGGACTGTATATTTTTGTGTATCTGTTTACGGCCTGTCTTCTTGACTGGAAATTTTCTATTTTCTGCGCCATCGGAGGAGGCCTTACAAACCTTGTATATAGGCGTTTCTATAAGCATACCCAGCAAATATCGAGGGAAATTACCAAAAACAACCACCGCTATGGCGCTGTTGTGATTGAAATCATTGAGCATTTCAAATATATAAAATCAACAGGGCGGAACATTTTGTTTTTCAATCGCTTAGAAGACGAATTAAATAATTTGACACGAAACAACATCCGTGTAACAATGTTAACCGCCCGGTTATCGGCTATACGCGAGCCGATGACCATCGCGGTCATTTGCGCTGTGATTATCTTGTATGTGGCCGGTTTTAAATCGCCGCTCTCGTCAGTGATTGCGGTTCTGTTTCTTTTTTACAGGGTGATGCAAAAAATTGTTGATATTCAGGGTACATGGAACAGTTACTTGGCGAGTATCGGCGTGATTGAAAATGTTCAATCTTTCCAAAAATACCTCGACCAGAACTGCGAAAAACAATACGGCAACTCGCCTTTAAATCAGATAAGTACGATTGAGTTAGAAGACATCGTCTTGCATTACGACGATGTACTTGCGTTGAATAAGATCAATCTTGTCATTCACCGCAACCAGTCGATTGCTTTTGTAGGCGAGTCGGGTTCCGGGAAAACCAGTTTGGTAAACGTCATTTGCACCCTGTTTCCCTTCGATTCGGGAAGGTTTAAAGTAAACGGGCGGGACATCAACGAATATTCCAATATCGACTATAAATCAAAAATAGGCTATATTGCACAGGAATCCACCGTTTTTAGCGCCGATATTTTCGATAACGTTACTTTTTGGGACGAGCGGACGCCCGAAAACATGAACAAGTTTTGGCATGTGATTAATATGAGCCGCATGGATACGTTTATCGAATCCTTACCTGAAAAAGAAAATACGCTGTTGGGCAATAACGGTATCAATATTTCGGGAGGTCAAAAACAGCGGATTTCTATCGCTCGCGAACTTTACAGAGACGTCGAGATACTGATTATGGACGAAGCCACTTCTGCCCTCGATTCGGAGACGGAATGGCTGATAAAAGAAAGTATTGAGTCGCTGAAAGGCAAGGTAACCATTATTTCCATCGCGCACCGCCTTTCCACAATTCAACATGCCGACATCATCTATTTGTTGGATGGCGGAGAAATTACGGCTCAGGGACGTTTCGAAGAACTTAAAAAAAGATCTTCGTATTTTAAGAAATTAACGGAGTTGCAAGGAATGTAATGCGGAACAAAACCTGCCTTCGCGCGTAAACAATTCGGGTATAATTTTGCAAAACAAAAAATTATACGTAACTTTGTTGGAAAGATATAAGAATTATGAACATAAGCCGAGTGTCGCGGCAACGAACGACTTTAAAAAAATACATGAGCATCGACGGATACAAAATGCCGTCGGTGTTTTCAAAAAAATATTGGGTGGAGCGTTATCTGAAGACGGATCAATATTACGTGCGGGCTTTTGTACGCTGCCTTCGCGCCGAAGAATATTTCACGTTCATAAAATCCAATGAATGGATGAAATATTATTATCAGCGCAAAAAAAATAGATTGGGAAGTCGCTTGGGTTTTTTTATCCCGGCGGGATGTTTTGATACGGGATTGAAAATTGAGCATTACGGATCGATTATCGTCAATCCCAAATCGCGTATCGGCAAGAACTGCACGTTGCACGGCAACTGTTGTATCGGCAGCAAAGGCTGTTATCCTGACGATTCGCCCGTCATCGGCGATAACGTCGATATCGGGCAAAATGCCCAAGTTTTGGGCGGAATCGCCATTGCTGACGGAGTGAAAATAGGCGCGGGAGCGGTGGTAACCAAATCCGTTATGGAAGAGAACGTAACCGTGGTGGGAGTGCCGGCAAAAGTAATCGGCAAATAACACGGTGTTTGTCTCGTTTTGAAAGGAAAGGATCAAAAATTGTAGGAAATATAACCAAAAACAGAAAGTAAATGAATAATAATACGGAAACAACAAACGCACAAGAAAAGTTGCAGAAGGTACTTGTTGAAATCTTGCAATATTTTGTTTCGGTTTGCGAGGAACACAATCTGCAGTATTTTGTTACTTACGGTACGCTGATAGGAGCGGTAAGGCACAAAGGGTTCATCCCCTGGGATGACGATATCGATGTGGCTATGCCACGGGATGATTACAATCGCTTTTTGGAAATCATGGATGGAAAGAAAGGCAAATATGCAATTATTTATCCTACAAAAGAGAACAACTATTATCTGCCCTTTATCAAACTGTATGACACAACCACATTACTGGTTGAATATCGCGATATAGACTGTTCGTACGGGATATATATAGATGTGTTTCCCATAGACGGTACGGTGCAAGACAAGCGCAAACAACAGGCCTTGTTTCAAAAGTTTGTCGTATTGAAAAATCAGTTTCATATTTGTTCGAAGACGTCCGTATCCCACATAAAGGATGCATGCTTGAAGCTTCTAAAGTTTAAACTGAGAACTGTTTGGTACGAGTTGTTCTATGGCGTTTTCAGACGGAAAGGGAGGGAAGTTTTATTGAAAAAGATGAACGATTTGATGACTTCCTGTCCGTACAACACAGCCGAATATGTCGTATGCTATCCGGGGTCGGCAGATATCAAAGAAATCATCAAGAAAGAATGGATTAACGAAACCCAAGAGGGTTGGTTTGAGGGATTGAAAGTGAAAATCCCGATCGATTACGACTCCTTTTTGAAACACATCTATGGCGATTATATGGAACTGCCTCCGGAGGAAGAAAGGGTA
>JAISUH010000033.1 GCA_031272205.1 Dysgonamonadaceae bacterium
AAAAGGCGGAGGTGTGTCTGACTTGGAGTAGTCCAAGCAATAAAACAAATAGGTTTTCTTTTCTGTTCATCATTCACACGTTAATCGGTTTGTCCAAATAACCGGCGTCAAAGATACATACAAAAAAACGAATAAACAAAGGAATTTTCGCTTTTTTTTTTTTTTATTAACTTCCATTATATTTACATTTTTTAATAAATATGTGAAAATTTGAAAAACCTCGTCATGGCTCTGATGTTTGGCATCGAAAAGTCCTCATAAACTTGGCTGTCAGTTTCAAACAACTGTATGCTCGGCCCATCAGGTGGTGCCGCGGGGAGTTCCATCCGAAGGCGTCCGTCCGCAAATCTTTATGGCTGCTCCACCTGTTTTCCGCAATACAACTCCCATTTCGGCTAAAAAATTAAAGCGCAATTAGAAATCGAGTTTCAACTGTCTCTCGAAAAGTTGAAAACTTTTGCGGTGATGCACCGTGATTCCGTTCGAAAGGATGGCGTCGCGGTGCTTTTGTGTGGGGTAGCCCTTGTTTTGTTTCCAGTCGTAGGCCGGAAATTGGTTGTGCAGACGCGACATGTATTCGTCCCGATATGTCTTGGCCAATACTGACGCGGCAGCGACGGACAGGTATTTCCCGTCGCCTTTCACTACGCAAGTGTGCGGAATGTTTTGGAAGGGGCGGAACCGATTGCCGTCCACGAGGATATGTTCCGGTTTTATCGATAATTGGCTCAATGCTTTATGCATGGCTTGTACCGATGCCCAGAGGATGTTCATTTTGTCGATTTCTTCGGGCGTGCATTGTGCAACAGCAAAGCAGAGGGCTTCTTTCTCGATGAGAGGGCGCAGCGTGTCGCGTTGTTGCTCGGTCAGCTGTTTGGAGTCGGTCAGTTGATCGCACGAAAAATTCGGAGGCAAAACGACTGCGGCAGCGAAAACCGGTCCCGCCAGGCAGCCGCGTCCGGCTTCGTCGCAACCTGCTTCAATGCAATCGGGCATCATGAATGCTAACAAGGGGGCGGTTTTCATCGCTTACGGATTCATTTCAGTTGGAGCGTCAATTGGTTGTCGGCCGGAGGGAAATCGAGCTGGAAGGATTGGGGGTCAAATTGATCTTCTCCGGCGGCAGCGGCAAATTGGCTTATCGCTTTCAAGATGTTGTCGTCCAACACTTCGTCGCCGCGGGCATGCAGCAAACTCATCTGAACAAGCACTTCGGTCAGCGCCTCCCGTGTTTCGTCGGGGATTGGCATGCCGATATTTTTCAGCTTCGATCCGATGGATCTACGGGCAAAGGCTTCCATTCTCCGGCGGTATTTTTCCTGCAAATCGGCATTTTCGGGAATGGATTTCACGAAACGGGTGTCGATGTTAAGCGTTTTCCCGGACAGGGTCAATAGTCGGAACGGGAAAGGATATTGTGCCAAGCTCCCCGTTTCTATATCAAAAATGGGGTTCCCGTTTTCTGAAGTCAGCATTGTGATGTCGTTAGCGTGGAAATGTCCCGTAAAAACCACTTGCAGTCCGTTATCGGCAAGCATCTGAGCCTTGTTTTTCCAATCGTCAATCAAATAATCGGCGAAGAAAACCGACTGATAGGGCAAATGTTCGACTAACCCGTGGTGCATCATTCCCAGCACGGTGATCTGTTTTTCGTGCGCTTCGCGCAGAATATCGAGCGCCCATTGCAAGGTTTCCGGCAGGATGCGTCCTCCCGAAATGGATGAGTTTTTGTATTCGGCGTATCGGTTGGAGTCGAGGCACAACAGCCACAGCGAGTCGTTCAGCGCCGCCAAGTAGCTCAACGAGGATGCGTCGCGCTTTAATGCGCCGGAATACCCGAAGCGAAAATACAGTTGTTCATACTCTTCCGGCGATATACCCGGCGTGGGTATGGTTTCGTTTCCCCGATACGCTTTCGCGTTAGGGACGTTGATGTCGTGGTTGCCGGGGATGACAAAAATCTTCATTCCCGCTTTTCTCAACGGCTCTATTTTTTCGATAAATTCCTGATGGCTGGCATGTTCTCCGTGGTTGGTCATATCGCCTGTAACGAGCAGCACGTCGGTTTTGGCTTTTGCAATGGAATGGAGTGTCAGGTCGAGCGCAGCGTGCAATTCGGGAACGTTTCGGTCGGTGGATGCCTCGTATCGGTCTAATGCCTCGCCTTGCTGTGCGAGTTCCGAGGCAAGGAGATGCACGTCGCTGATCACGGCGATGCGCAGCGAATCGGCCGCGTTGGCGATGGAGAGGATGCACAAAGAGAGCAGTAAAACAAAAATCCGCATAGATCAACGATTAAATTGCCCCAAACTCTTTTTGCGAAAGAGATTGAGGCAGGGTAAAACAGATTGCCGTGCGTACACGGCAGAACATCATTTTGTCAAAAGGCGTTCGATCTCTTCAATATCGGCACGGAAATTTTTATCGACTTCCGAAAGGTCTTTTACGGTGTTACAAGCATGGAGAACCGTTGCGTGATTGCGATTTCCGACGTGCGCCCCGATTTGCGAGAGCGACAATTCGGTCAGTCTCTTCATGAAAAACATGGTAACTTGGCGTGCCTGCACGATTTCCCGCTTACGTGAAGCGGACTGTATGAGGTCGTTTTTGATATTGAAAAAATGGCACACCGTATCTTGTATTTTCTGGACGGTGATTCGTTTTTTCTCGAATTTGATGCTCTGTTCCAATACGCGGCGGGCAAGGCTCATGTCTATATCGCGGTTGTTGATGATGGAATGAGCCATCAACGAAACCACGATGCCTTCGAGGTCGCGCACGTTTTCCGTTACGTTTTCGGCAATAAAATCGATCACGTTGTCGGGGATGGACAAGCCGTCGGAAAGCACTTTCTGCTTCAATATTTTTTTGCGCAGTTCTTTGTCGGGGCGTTCCAATTTCGTGGTCAATCCCCAGCGGAAGCGTGTCAATAGCCGTTCTTCCATCCCTTGCATATCCATTGGCGCACAATCGGAGGTCATCACCAATTGCTTGTTGTTTTGGTGCAGGTGGTTGAAAATATGGAAAAACGTGTTTTGCGTTTTATCCAATCCGGACAATTCTTGAATATCGTCGATAATCAACACGTCGATTCCCTGATAAAAGTTGATGAAATCGTTAATGGTATTGAAGCGTCGGGCGTCGGTAAACTGCACCTTAAAAAGATGCGCCGAGATATACAACACTTTTTTATCGGGGTAGAGTTCCAATATTCGGGAACCGATGGCGTGGCACAAATGGGTTTTCCCAACGCCGGAGCAGCCATATACGAAAAGCGGGTTGAAGGCTGTTTTTGCAGGGTTCTTCGCTACGGCTTCGGCCGCAGTGCGCGACAGCCGATTGCTTTCCCCTTCAAAAAAGTTATTGAAGGTATATTTGGAATTGATTTGGGAGTCAAATTCAGGAGTCTCAACCCGTTCGAATGGATTGGGAACTTTCAACGGCAATTTTTGGGGAATGCTCTTATCGGAATGGATGGGTTTGGATTCGCCTCGCATCTCGATAGCCGTATTTTTTTCCGTTTCCACCAGAATACGGTAATTCAGGATGGTGTTTTCCCCTATTTCCCGATAAAGCGTGCGTTGAATCAAGTCGAGGTATTTATCTTCGAGGTATTCGTAGAAAAACTGACTGGGAACCTGCACGGTAAGCACATTATCCTTGTATTTCAACGGGATAATGGGGGCAAACCATGTATTGAAAGCCGCTTCGGATATATTGTCGCGGATGACAACAAGGCAATTATTCCACAAATGTTTAAAATCGGTCTTCATTAATACTTAAATATTCGACTCTTTCTGATTAGAACTACAAAATTCAAAAAAAAAAATGAGAAAAAAAAGCCATTTTTTTTTTCGGTTTTTTTGTTAAAAATAGAACTCTAATAATCAATTAAATAGAGCTAATTAATTAAAAAATAGACACATATATTCTTATCCATAATTTTAATAAATTGATTCTCAAAGCAATGCAAAATCTCCGTATCCGACCCTTTTTTTACTCCAAAATCAGGGAAAATTCGGTTTTGACCTCATTTAAGAGGGGGGTAGTCGGAATTATGCATCGGAACCGTTATTTAGAATAATTCTAATTAGCCAAAAATTTTGTTATCGATAAAACGAAACTCATCAGAACAGGCGCACTTTTACGCTGAGATAGCGTTTGGGGTCTTTCTTGAAGTCTTCCAGCAGTTTGGCCGCCATGTTGAGGGTGGTGGTCAAGCTGTCGTGCAATTGCGTATCGTTCATCAATTTTCCGATGGAGCTGTTCTCGTCGCCCAATTTTTCCGACAAATTTTTCAGGTTGACGAGGGTTTGATCGACGGTCGCAAATGTTTTTGCTATATCCAATGAATTGATCTCGCTCGATATATTTTTGAGGTCTCCCGTAACGTCGTTTAAGTTTTGTGTGATTGGGGGCAGGCTGGTTTTCAGTTCTGCAAGGATGGCGGTCAGGTTTTGACTGGAGGCGTTCAATTCGGTGATTGTCCCGTCGATTCCGCCAATGGCATGTTCCCATGCGGGATTCGACATGAGTTTGTGCAGGGCGACTGTGATGGAATCCACATTGACTAAGATGGAATCGACGCCGGGGAGCATTTTCATAGCCCGGTCCATCATGTTTTCTTCCTTACTTCCGTAAATGGTGTCGCCCGGTTGTAGGTAGGAGGTGGAATTGGCATTCAGGAGAAGTTTCACGATGGAGTTGTTGAACAAGTCGAGTCCAAATTCCATCCTGCTGCCTGAGGTCATCCTGAAGTCTTCTTCGAGATTTATTTTGACGGCAAACTGTATCGGGTTATCGCTGATCATATCGATGGCATTGACGATACCGATTCGATAGCCGTTTATATATACCGGCGATGAAACGGTGAGCATTGTTACATCGTTGAAGATGGCGGTGTATGTATTTTTCTTTTTCAGCACGTTCATCCCTTTCAGGTAATTGATGCCGAAATAAATCATGACGAGGCTTGCGACAAACGCTATCCCGATGAGAGTGTTTTTATTTAAAATCGTTTTCATAATCCTGTTGTAAGTTGTGATGCCGGAATTTGAGCCGCCTCCTATCGGATGCGTTTTCCATCCCGAAATTCCACAATAAATGCGTCTTTAAAATTGCGCTGTGCTTTTTTGAGCAGCCGCAACGCCTCGTTTTTGTCGGAAGTGCTCCCGTAAGTATATTTATACGTAGATCCATCTTTATAATAGTCCACCGGCGACAATCCCTTAAAGGCGGAAGCCTTGCTCCCGTATTTTCGCGGGGAGGCTAAGAACTGAATCCTGTATTCGGAGTTTCCTGCCGCAATGGATTCGGAAGTCGCCGTCGCCGGGGTTGATTCTTCCGGTGTTTCGTCCAACAAAACTTCTTCGCGTTTGTTGGCGGACACTATCAAGCCGCTTTTTTTATCGTAATCGGCTTTATAAGCGCTGAAAGCCTTGTAGATGGAGTTGGCCATCGAAGACTGTCCGCTCGCGCTCTTCAGAAAAGTTTCGTCTTCTTTATTGCTGATGTAACCCAATTCGATCAGGATACTCGGCATGGCTACTTCTCTCAAAACCAAAAAACCGGCTTGCCGCACACTGCGGTTGACCCGTTTGGAGTTCCTTACCAAACTGTGCTGAACCCATGTCGCTAATTGAACGCTTTGGTCGAGGAATTTGTTGGTCATGAACTCAAAAATAATGTACGATTCCGGCTCGTTAGGGTTAAAACCCTGATATTTTGTCGAATAATCTTTTTCGTACAAGATCACTGCGTTTTCGGCTTTTGCCACATCAAGGTTGTCCTTACTGCGGTGCAAGCCCAAAACAAACGTTTCTACGCCTTGCGGCGAGCGCTGCTTTTTCGACAAAGCGTTGCAGTGCAGTGAGATAAAGAGGTCGGCATGGGCATTGTTGGCAATCTGAGCCCGCTGGTTCAGTTCCACGAAAACGTCGCTCTTGCGTGTGTAAATCACGCGGACGTCGTCGTAATTCTCTTCGATAAGCGCTCCCAATTTTTTGGCTACCTTCAGCGTAATGTCTTTTTCTTTTGCCGTTGCGCCTAAAGCTCCGGGGTCTTTTCCGCCGTGTCCGGCATCGATAACGACCGTGAATTTGGCGTTTCGCGAAAGGGGCTCAGCGACTATCGACTGCGAAAAAAAATAAAAAAGAGGCAAAAACAGAATCAGGTATCCGTATCGACACATATCTATCTCACTTTTTTTCTTGCAAAAATAACGATAAAATTTTGAATCGTTTCAATATTAATCCAATATAGTTACCCATCCGTGCGTATCGGGTTCATCTCCGTATTGGATGGCACGCAACTTGTTGTAGAGCTTTTCGCTCACAGGCCCCGCCTTGCCGTCTTTTGAAAAACCGTAGGTTTTGTTCTCATCCACATCGTCCACACGCAGAATGGGGCTGATGACGGCGGCTGTTCCGCACATTCCGGCTTCTTCAAAGGTGGATAATTCTTCCAACGGAATTTGCCGCCGTTCGACCTTCATACCCATATCGCTTGCCAATTGCATCAGGCTTTTGTTGGTGATCGACGGTAGGATGGACGATGATTTCGGCGTAACGTAGGTGTTGTTTTTGATGCCGAAGAAATTGGCCGGGCCACACTCGTCGATGTATTTTTTTTCTTTGGCGTCTAAATAGAGGACGGCCGAATAGCCTTTCTTGTGGGCGATTTCACCGGCGACTAAGCTGGCCGCATAGTTGCCTCCAACTTTGTAAATACCTGTTCCGAGTGGCGCGGCGCGGTCGTATTCGCGGAAAATGCCCACCGGCGTCGTTTTGAATCCTTCTTTGAAATAAGGGCCGACCGGCGAAACAAACACCACAAACAGGTATTCCGATGCGGGTTTTACGCCGACCTGAGGCGAGGTGCCTACCAAAAGGGGGCGGATGTACAGCGATGCGCCGCTTTCGTAGGGCGGCACAAACCGTTTGTTGCGTTTAACGGCTTCAACGACGGCGCGTTCAAAGAGTTCGACCGGCAGTTGCTCCATCAAAATCCCCTGAGCCGACGACTGCATGCGCAAAGCGTTTTCGCGCATGCGGAAGATGCGCACCTTGCCGTCTTTGCCGCGAAAGGCTTTTAAGCCTTCAAAGGCTTCCTGTCCATAGTGCAGGCAGGTAGCGGCAATGTGTAAGGGGAAATATTCCGAATCGGATATTTCCAAATCACTCCATTGTCCGTTGCGGTAGTACGCACGGACATTATAATCGGTTTTCATGTAGCCGAACGACAAGTCCGACCAATTTATTTCGTTCATAATATAAAGAAAATTAAACAGTTCCCTGATTTAGTTCCTTTGGGTGCGATTGTTTTTCGTAACTTCGCATCCCGAAAAGACACAGTACAATATTGATTCTCACTCTATTTTTGGCAAAATTACCATTTTATTTTGAAAAGGTGTTATTTTAACGAAGGAAATCACTAAATTCGTAGTCTGAAGTTATGATCGACAAAGCAACCATAGAACGTATTAAAGATGCCGCACAGATTGTGGATGTGGTGTCCGACTTTGTTACGCTCAAGCGTGCCGGAGTAAATTATAAGGGGCTCTGTCCTTTCCACGACGACCGCACGCCGTCGTTTGTGGTGTCGCCGGTAAAAAATATCTGTAAATGCTTTGCCTGCGGCGAATACGGTTCGCCCACGGATTTCATCATGAAGCACGAGCAGCTGTCGTATTATGAAGCGCTGAAATACCTTGCCAGAAAATACAATATTGAGGTAAAAGAGCGCGAGCTGACCGATGAAGAGAAGGAAACGCAGAATACGCGCGAGAGCATGTTCATCCTGAACGAGTTTGCCCGCGATTATTTCGTAAAAACCCTGCGTGAAACAACTGAAGGACAATCCGTTGGGCTGAGCTATTTCCGCGAACGCGGTTTCCGCGACGATATTGTTCGAAAATTCCAACTGGGTTACAGCCTCGAAAAGCGCGATGCTTTGGTTACGGAAGCGCAAGAAGCGGGATTCAACCGCGATTTCCTGCTCAAAACCGGACTTGCCACGGGCGGCGAAAACAACCAGCCCATAGTCGATCGTTTCAGGGGACGGGTCATCTTTCCCGTGCACAAATTATCGGGGAAGGTGGTAGCCTTTGGCGGACGCATCCTCAGGAAAACCGATAAGCTTGCGAAATACGTCAATTCGCCCGATAGCGAGATCTATTCCAAGCACAACGAACTTTACGGCATCTTTTTCGCCAAAAAAGCCATTGCGAAAGAAAAACGATGTTTTTTGGTGGAAGGTTACACCGACGTCATTTCGATGCATCAGGCGGGAATCGAAAACGTGGTGGCCGCGTCGGGAACGGCGTTCAGACCGGAGCAGATAAAGATGATCCGCCCTTTGACCCAAAATATCACTGTGCTTTACGACGGCGATGCGGCGGGAATCAAAGCGGCGCTGCGCAGCATCGATATGCTGCTGGAAGCCGGGTTTAACGTGAAAGTGGTGCTGCTGCCCGACGGCGAAGACCCCGATTCTTTTGCCCGCAAACAAAATGCCGAGAGTTTTCACCGCTTCATCACGGAACATGAGACCGATTTCATTCGTTTCAAAACACAATTGTTGCTGAAAGAGGCGGGCGACGACCCCATCAAACGCGCCGGACTTATTTCAAACATCCTCGAAAGCATCTCCATAATTCCGGACCCTGTTACCCGATCGGAATATGTGAAGGCTTGCGCCTCCTTGCTCGACAGCAGCGAAAGCATGTTGACAAACGAGGTCAAAAAGATGAGGCTGAAGCAATTCGAGAAAAAAGAGCAGGCCGACAAAAAACAATCGGAGAAGAATCCCGTTTCAACTGAAGAAGGATTTTCTTCGCAACAGTCCGGTTCGGTGGCGGCAAAAAATCCTTTGGACCAATTCGAGAGGGAAATCCTGCGCTACGTTATCCGATACGGTATGCAACCCTTGTACATGCGGTATCGGGAAGAGAAAAAAAAGGTTGACGGCAAGGCTGTGGTAGAAATGGTGTTGGAAGAAAAAGGTCCATCGGTTATCGAGTTTGTATTTTTTGACCTCGACCGAGACCATATATTTTTTCATAACAAACTGTATAAGAATGTGTTCGAAGAAGCCTATTCCCATTCCGACGACGAAACATTTATGCCCGACAAATATTTCTCAAATCATGCCGATCTCGAAATCAGCAGGCTCGCCTCCGATTTGCTGAGCGACCGCTATATACTGAGTAAAATCCACGCCAAATCCATTGGGGAAGAAATCGACAGCAAAGATTCGCGGCTCGCAGAGGAAAACATGCTCGAAACGCTGGTTCCCCGCGCGACTACCGAGTTGAAGAACGCCTACGTGCAACAAAAAATAAAATCGGTAAAACAGGCTATGAAGACTGCCGAGGGCGACCGGAAGAACGTGTTCCTCCAAGAGTTCCAGCAATTGCAGGAGGTGAAAAAAGAATTGGCAAAGGTATTGGGTGAACGTATTGTATTGAAATATTGACAGAAAACCATGTATTACCTGCAAACGAAAGACATCGTGAAACAATATGCCGCCCACCGTGCGTTGGACGGCGTAAGTATCGATGTGCCGAAAGCTTCCGTTTTTGGGCTGCTTGGCCCTAATGGGGCGGGAAAAACCACACTCATCCGTATCATCACGCGCATCACCGCCCCCGATAGCGGTTGCGTGATTCTTGACGGACGGACGATGGACAAAAACGACGTGTATAAAATAGGCTACCTGCCCGAAGAACGTGGCTTGTACAAGAAAATGAAAGTGGGGGAACATGCGCTTTTCTTTGCCCGATTGAGGGGGATGGACAGGGCGCAGGCACAGGCCGAGATCGATAAATGGTTTCAAAAATTTGAAATGACCGACTGGTACGGCAAAAAAGTGGAGGAACTCTCGAAAGGTATGCAGCAAAAAGTGCAGTTTATCGCGACCGTCATCCACAATCCCGACCTGTTGATTTTTGACGAGCCCTTCAGCGGTTTCGACCCTGTGAACTCCGAACTGCTGAAAACCGAAATCCTCAAACTGAAAGCGGAAGGGAAAACCATCATCCTTTCTACGCACAACATGGAGTCGGTGGAAAGCATTTGCGACAATATCACGCTCATCAACCGTTCCAAAGCTGTGCTGCAAGGCAGCGTGGCGGAAATTCGCAACAGCCACAAATCGGGGATCTTCCGCCTCAAATTGCAGGCCGATACCTTCATCCCTCCCGCCGATGCACCCTTTGTCTTGCTGTCGTCCGCGCCGTTCGGCGACGGCTTGGATGTGCGCATCAGAAAAAATGTGGACATCAGTCCGGCGGAACTGATCCGTTGCGTGTTGCAAACGACAGAGATTTTATCGTTCGAAGAAGAAATGCCTTCGATGAACGATATTTTTATAGAAACTGTAAAAACCCCTTTGCCGGTATGACGCCTTTACAACTCATCATAGAGCGCGAATACCTTGCGCGTGTGAAAAAGAAATCCTTCATTCTGCTCACCATCCTCATGCCTTTCCTGTTTGTGGGCATTGCGTTGGTACCGGCTTTCTTGTCGATGGTGAAAGATTCCGGCGAGAAGACCATTGCCGTAATCGACAAAACGGGTTTATATACGACGGAATTGCAATCGTCGCAAAACTACCGTTTTATCTCTGTAGATCCCGATTCGCCGCTTGTATCGTATATGATGAAGCTCGATACCGATTATTTCGGTATCCTTGATATCAGCGGCGATTTGAGCCAAGAACCCAAAGCCGTTTCCTTCCTTTCGGAGAAACAGCCGCCTTTGGACTTGCTGTCGATGATTGAGAACCGGCTTTCGGAGAAAGTAAAAAACCAAAAATTGGAAGGGCTTGCCCATTCGGGAAGCGCCGACAGCGCCGCTATTGCGCAGGTATTGGCGGTAATCGACAGCAAAAGCAACAACATCTCGGTTTCTACGCTCCGCAAGGATAAGGAGGGCGAAATGAAAGAATCGTCCACCATTGTGGCGTCGATTGTGGGCGGTGTGTTCACCTTCCTGATTTACATGTTCATCATGGCGTATGGCGCTATGGTGATGCAGGCGGTGGTGGAGGAAAAGAAAAATCGCATTGTGGAAGTGATGGTTTCCACGGTGCGCCCCGTTAATTTGCTTGTCGGCAAGATTATCGGGGTGGGCTTGGTCGGTATGACTCAATTGATTATCTGGGGCATTCTGATCGGCGGCCTGATGAGCGTGGCGACTGTTTTCACGGCCGCGCCGGTATTGCCGGCAAGCGGAGCCGAAGCGATGATAGGCGGAGCCGATTCTTTCGACCCCGCACAGACAATCGCCATTTTGTCGGGCATCAACTGGTTAGAAATCATCCTGTTGTTTTTTGTCTATTTTATCGGCGGATATATGATGTATGCTTCGCTGTTTGCCGCGATTGGCGCGGCCGTGGATAACGATCAGGATACGCAGCAGTTTATGATGCCGATAACCTTCATCATTCTTTTCGCTTTTTATGCCGGACTTTACAGCATACAAAACCCCGACGGGCCTTTGGCTTTCTGGTGCTCGCTCTTTCCGCTCTCATCACCCATTGTGATGATGGTGCGGCTTCCGTTTGGCGTGCCGTTGTGGGAAAAATTGCTGTCCCTTGCCCTGCTTTTCGCTGCGTTTTTGCTGATGGCATGGTTGGCCGCCAAGATCTACCGTGTGGGAATCCTCATGTACGGCAAGAAACCTACTCTGAAAGAAATGATACGATGGATAAAATACAAATAACCCATTTAAATAATATGAAATACAAACTATTGGCTTTAGACTTGGATGGTACTTTATTGCGAAGCAATAATACCATTTCGCCTGCAACCTTGAATGCGTTGATTAAAATTCAACACGCAGGGGTTAAGATTGCGATTGTGTCCGGACGTCCTACTTTCGGGTTGAAATATGCGGAGGATAAATTGGAAATCGCCAATTACGGCGGTTATTCCATTTCCTATAACGGCAGCCGGATAAAAGATTTGAAGGAAGACGAGCTGATTTTCGACAAAAGGATAGATCCGGGTTTGTTCCCCCTGTTGCAAAAGGAAGCCGATAAGCGGGGGCTGACGCTGTTTACTTACGACAGAAACAACATTTACACCAATCATCCCGATAACCGGCACGTGCTGAAAGAGGCTGAGATCTGCAATATGGAAGTGGTGAAAATCCGTGATTTTGCCGACGAAATCACTTTTTCGCCTTGCAAATGTATTATCGTGAGCGACGATGCCGACGTGATCACCGAAATGGAACGGAAATGGAAAAAACGCTTGGACGGCGTGAGCAACGTGTTCAGTTCCGAACCCTTCTTCCTCGAATTTGTGCCTCAGCACGTGGACAAAGCCAATACCCTCTCCTTTTTATTGGACCGACTGTCGATAACCCGCGAAGAAGTGGTGGCCATCGGCGACGGGAACCTCGATTTCAGTATGATTCAATTGGCCGGTTTCGGTATCGCAATGGGCAACGCGAAAGATTCCATCAAATCCTGCGCCGATTGGGTTACCGATACCAACGACAACGACGGCGTGGCCAAGGCGATCGCCAAATTGGCGGAGGCCGAGGCGCAACCCTCCCAAATCCCCTTGGAAGTGATGAACGCACAAGCTCAAAACACCTTGATGGGCAATCTGGGCATTCGCTACACGTATATCTCCGACAAACAAATTGTGGCGACCATGCCGGTGGACAAACGCACGCGCCAACCCTTCGGGATTCTTCACGGAGGCGCTTCGCTCGCGCTGGCCGAAACTATCGCAGGACTGGGGTCGATGGTGCTTTGCGAACCGGGCGATCACGTAGTGGGAATGCAGGTGAGCGGCAACCACATCTCGTCGGCGCACGAAGGCGATACGGTGCGCGGCGTGGGAACCTTGGTGCATAAAGGACGCTCATCGCACGTCTGGAACGTGGATATCTTCACCTCGACCGACAAATTGATTTCTTCAGTCAGGGTTACAAACGGGGTGATAAAAAAGGGATAAACGACAAAATATGTCGTTTTATACTTGAAGATAGAAACAATCAGGAGGAAAATAAGGCTGTTTTTCCTTCTGATTGATTTTACTCCCCCCTGCTTGGCACAGGCTCCCCCCTTGCAGCAGCGCATCGTTATCCCTGCTAAGGGATGCATATCAACAGGAAAACCAACGCCCACCCGACACCCAACCGCGTAGCGGGTGCACATTTCTTTATCGGGTGCAACCCCGAACGGGGTTGAAAGGTCGTTGTTATTCCTTGGTTTCTATTGATATGGATGGCCTGCGGCCAAATTCTTAATACCTGCATCTTCAACCTGTTAGGTTTTCAAAACCTAACAGGTTTGATTGGGGCGCTTACACATACATTTCAAACATTCCAAATTTTCGAAATTTGGAATGTTTAGCTGCCCCCCTAAGAACTATAAACTACCCACTAAAACCCCCTCCTTCGCGCCTTCGTGGCAAAACCATCCGGTTGAGGATAGAAACAAAAATTTTAAGATGTTAAAAAAAAACTGTCCGGAAACGTATAGCGTCCGGACAGTTATTTCAACACATATTAAAAAATTAATTTCCCAATTCGGTATTGATTTTTTTCATCAGCGACTTTGTTTCGTCGCGACTGTCGCTATCAACCGACCACAGCGCCATTCCGGCGAGGTTGTTGTTCTTCACAAAGGCTGCTTTTTCCGTTATCGCGGGGAACCCGTCGTAATACAGCCCGTTGTCCGTCGCCTGAGTATTGACGTTTGGCGCATCCGGATAGGTTGAGCAGATTGTCCTGTACGGGATGTATTCGGTATATTCCCAAAGGTTGCCCCATGTATAATCGGTAACTACACTGTTCTGAGCGTTTTTTACACTGACAAATGCACTATAAACGGGACTGCCGTCTTCTGCATCGGTAACGGTGCCGCTTATCTGTATATTCTGCGCAAAAAGCGCATCGACAGCGGTAAACAGCACACAAATCAAACAAACTAATTTTTTCTTGCTCATACATTGTCGGTTTATATAATTAATTTATCTCCACAGTTCGCTGTGAATCACATTCAGAAGGCTTTTCTCCTGATCGTCGGTGTCTTGGGTCAGTTCCCAAATCATGATGCCGCCCAATCCGTGTTCTCTGATGTATGTCGCTTTTCGAGCCATTGTTACTGTTCCGTCGTAATACGTAAGCCCGACTTGGTCTTTTTTATAGGCTTCCAAATCGGACGACAGAACGATGATGTCCTTAAAAGCGATGCTTGTTGCGCCCGTGGCATCGCCTTCTTTCAGAAAGGTATATCCGTAAAACGGAACGCCGGCAACCAATTTTTCAAGAGGCAACTTCCTGTTGTTCAGCCAATGGTCGATCGCTTTTTCGAAAAACGACCATGAAGAATGAGCCCCGGTAGTATTGCCCGACCAGGGGCCTGTCTCGTCATAAATCATGATGCTGATAAAATCGAGGTATTGGTGCATGGAGTTGGTGTAGCAGTTGTAAAAACCCCATCCCCCGTCATCGTAGCTGCCGCTTACGGCCGCCGTGATGAGTTTATCGGCGCCCAGCGCCGTGCGCAAATCCTTGTACAATTCTTCCAATGCCGCTCGTTTGGGAATGTCTTCTGCGCCAATGCCGCCCTGGCCGCCCGTCCATTCCTCGTAGTCGAGGTCAATACCGTCCAAATCGTAGTCGCTAACGCATTTTTGAAGGTCATCCCTGAGTTTTTTCCGAAGATCCGGATCGAGCAGAGCCGTAGTAAAATACTTGGCTTCGCCTCCTCCTCCTACCGATAACAACACCTTGACCCCATGCCCGTGAGCCTGCCCGATGGTGTTGCGAAAACCATCGAGAATGCTGGCGTTTAATGTCCCCTCCTGCGTTATTGTCCCAAATGCAAGATTCAAATGGGTGATTTTATCCCATTGCGGCGTAAACCCGCTTTTCCACGAAGGCAGATATCCTACAACAAACGCTTTTCTACCCGAAGGTTCCAAAGTTTTTAATTTTTCCGTTCCGCATGACGTTAGTAAACAAACTACACAAATTAGAAAAAAACTCTTTTTTTTCATCGCTCTAAATGCTAAAAATTTTTACAAATTTAATTACTTTTTTATATGAAATGCAACGAATGGGATATTATTTTATGATTTATTGTTTTTTAACTATTCAAACATCTTCTTTGTGTTGTTTGCAAGCCGCCACAAGCGGCGAAGCAATCCGGCATGGAAGCACGAAAGTGCGGCTTAGTTGGTAGTTTATAGTTCTTAGTTCTTAGTTCTTAGTCTTTAGTTCTTCGGGGTGAAGCAACCCGGAAAAAAAATGAGGTTTTCCCTTTCATGCCTTTGTGGTTCATATTTCGCTTTTTGGCGCGAAGGCGCAAAGCCCCAAAGAAATCGATGGATTTAGACCCTTATCTATCAAAATCACCCTTAGTAGCCCAAGGCCACACACCCCCGCTCAGCTTATTTTTCTGATAAATAATGGAATAAGGGAGAAAATGGGGGGGAGTTGAGAATTGAGAATTAAGAATTAAGAATTAAGAATTAAGAATTAAGAATTAAGAGTTGGGAAGGTAGAAGGAGCGAAAGAGGGTGTCTTAGTGGGTAGTTTATAGTTTATAGTTCTTGGGGGCAGCTAAAACTTTCAAAGTTTTGAAAACTTGGAAAGTTTTTTTAAAAAAAGTGATGCAAGTGTCGTCGATTGTAGAGACGCGGCATGCCACGTCTCTACTGCCAATGCAACCCCATACGGGGTTGAACGGCATTTATACGCTTGTTTTCTATTGATATGGATGACCTGCGGCCAAGAACCTTCCTCAAAATTCCCTTAGTAGCCCAAGGCGCCACCCACCGCCCATACCTTATTTTTATGTCATTAAACCTGTTAGGTTTTTTAAATCTAACAGGTTTAATAACAGGTTATTGACATGTTGTCTGTCCGCAGGTAACGCCTAATACGGCGTGATTTCGCCGAAGTAACACCATGGATAGCTCCGGTAATGGGAACCTATCTCTACTTTCAGGTAACGTCCGCCGGCTTGCCGGGTGGTCGGATAGTCTAATTCGGTTTCCCACGATTGCGACATTTCGGGGATTTCGAGAACGGTAGTCCAGTCGTTGTTGTTGCTGCTGACAGAGAAACGAACATGCCGGGGTTCGTTGCCGTGGTCGTCCTGACGGTTCCATATTTTGAACCCCTTGATAGCCGGACGTTCTTTGCGCATGTCCATGACGAAGGTTATCGGCATCATTACGCCGATCTTGCTGTGCCAGCAGGTGTTTTTATTGTCGTCGAAGGCGTTCCGTAACGATGCGTCGTGCCCGTCTCCCCAGACGCCGCCGCTGTTTGAAACCTCTATCCATGACGATTTCTCCCAGATCGTTTCAAGCGTCGGAACATCGGTCATCCATGTGCATAGGTACGTATCGTTCCAGTTGTTGACCGAGGCGTAATCGATCATGCGGATGCTGCCCGTCGTCGATGGAACCACAAACTCCATGCGGGTAGAGGCAAGGGTCGGCTTCGTTTTCACCGCCTTAACGATATGGTTGATGTCGGCCTTTATTTTTACGGGCTGATTGTAATGTTCATCCGTATTCTCGTCGCGCGAAAGGACGATAGGGCCGTAAACGACGGCCTGACGGTTATTGCCCTGTGGATTAGAACATTGCGACGAAAGCAAAAGGCGGCACCGCATCTCAAGGACTATTTCAATCGTATCACCCGCTTTCCATTGCCGCTTTATCGAGGCATAAGTTCCTGCCGTTACAGGCTGTGCGGCGCCGTTCACTTTTACGGAGGTGCGGGCGCTCCACGACGGGATACGCAGTTTTACATCGAACGATTCCGGCTTTTCGGGATTGACCTTGACAGACACTTTGCCCGATTGCGGGAAATCGGTTTCTATCGACAGGTTCAACGGATTGCCGGAAGGGGTTGTCATACCGACCGTTGCCGCATTGTACAGGTTGATGACCGGCCCGTTTTTCGTTGTTGTTACGGCAACAAAAGGGATATAGGCCAAGCCCATCGGCCCGTTGAGGTTGCAGCAAGTAACGCGCAAATCGCCGAAATCCCAGCCCCATCCGGTATTATTCGTCTTATGCCCGTTCAGCAGGTTGCAGTAGCTGAACCCGTCGCCGTGGGGTTTCATAGCGCCGATAAGTCCGTTATAGACATAACGTTCGATCTCATCCATTGCGGCGGGGTCGCCGGTCAACCGCATCATCTGGCTGCAAAATTTCATCCATGTAACGCCCACGCAAGTTTCCATCATGCGTACAATATCGGGATCCGACTGTTCAAAAGCCATATTGTTCCAGCCTTCGCCGCCGATGCCGTGCCCCCCGCCGTTTCCCACAATCGTTATTTCTCTGTTTTTCACGTTGTTGAAATAATTTTGTATGGCCTGTTTGTATTTCGGGTCGCCCGTAGCACGGTAATACTCCACCAATCCTTCAAAAACGGAAGTCATCTCGTAGGCTTTGGGATACGGCAGTCCCATTTTTGCAGGCTCGACGTTGTTGATCGCCTGTTGAAAAATATTGCTTCCCTTCGATGCGCCGTTGTCAACGATGTATGTGGCAAATTCAAGGTAGCGTTTTTCGCCCGTCCGGTTGTAAAGTCGCATAAACGGTTCGAGCAAGCTACTCGATTCTATGCCCGTTTCGCTCCATCCCTGCTCCGTTATAGGCGCTTTGGGAGCGTCGCCTATTTGCGAGATGATGCAATCGGCCTGCCGTTTGAGACTTTCAAGCACGCGCGGGTCGGGGTTTACCCATTGGTAATACTCTTCCAATCCGAGCATAGCGTATTTGCGTTCCCATAGGTCGCCGTTCGGGTCGTCGGGTTGCTGGTTGATGCGCACGCAACTGATGCTGCCGTTTTTTTGCTGCGTAGAGAGCAGGTCGTTAACGGTTGCATCGATCATCCGCTTCAATTCGGGATCCTGTGTATAGCGGTAGAACATACAGGCCGAGCGCACCGCTTTTCCCCACATCTCGCCGAGCGCAAACTGTCGTCGGCCGTTGCGGAAGAAATCGGCCATTTCGGCGTAGGGCACAACGCCTTTGTTCCAGTGTTCAATGAAATTTTGGATGTCGTTTTCGAGGAAGCCCGACAGCCGGATTGAGCCGGGCGGCAAAGGAAACTGTTGATCTTCAACCTTTAACGTTGCCTGCGCCAACAAACGGTTCGGCATCATAGCCAGAACAATAACAAGGAGTAAATAAATGTTTTTCATACGGTTCGTTTTTTTATATCATACTCAATTGAATCCGTTTCCGGTTCAGATCCACCGAAAGCACGGTTACCTGCACGTGCTGGTGCAGCGAAACCACGTCCGTGGGGTTCGACACAAAGCGGTTGGCCAATTTCGAGATGTGTACCATCCCGTTTTCCTTGATGCCGATATCCACAAAGCAACCGAAATCGGTGATATTGGTAACGATTCCGGGCAAAATCATGCCCTCTTTCAAATCGGTGATGTTGTGCACGTTGGCATCAAATTCCAAGACTTGCACTTTCGTGCGCGGGTCGCGGCCGGGTTTTTCGAGTTCCTGAAGAATATCCGAAAGGGTTTCCTGACCCACGGCTCCGCCGATGTATTTTTTGATGTTTATTTGCCTAATCAGCGCTTTGTTCCGGATCAGCTCTTTCACCGAGCATTGCAGATCTTTGGCCATCTGTTCCACCACGGGATAGCTTTCGGGGTGCACAGCCGAGTTGTCGAGCGGGTTCTCGGCATCGGAGATGCGGAGGAATCCCGCACATTGCTCGAAAGCCTTTTCGCCCAATCGCGGCACTTTTTTCAGTTCTTTCCGCGAAGCGAAAGGCCCGTGTTCGGCGCGGTAATCCACGATATGTTGCGCCAGAGACTCGCCCAATCCCGAAACATAAGTCAGCAGGTGCTTGCTCGCCGTGTTGAGGTTCACGCCGACGAGGTTTACGCAGCTTTCCACCGTTTGGTCGAGCGAGCGTTTCAACTTCGATTGATCCACATCGTGCTGGTATTGCCCCACGCCGATAGCTTTGGGGTCTATTTTCACGAGTTCCGCCAACGGATCGCCCAGCCGACGGCCGATGGAAACCGCTCCGCGTACCGTTACGTCGTACTGGGGAAACTCTTCGCGTGCCGTTTTTGACGCCGAATAGACCGAAGCGCCGTTCTCGCTGACCACAAACACATCCACCTTGCGGTTGTAATGCAGGTTGGCGATGAAATACTCTGTTTCGCGACTGGCTGTGCCGTTGCCTATCGCGATGGCTTCGATGCGGTAGGTCGATACTAAGGCGCTGATTTTCGAAGCCGCTTTGCTTCGCTCGTTCTGCGGCGGATGCGGATAGATGGTCTCGTTGTGCAACAGAGTTCCCTGCTCGTCAAGGCAAACCACCTTGCAGCCGGTGCGGTAGCCGGGGTCGATACCCAAAATGCGTTTTTGTCCCAATGGCGGAGCCAGCAACAGTTGACGCAGGTTTTCCGAAAAGATGGCGATAGCCGATTCGTCGGCTTTTTCTTTCGATAAATGGGCAAATTCGGTTTCTATGGAAGGTTTCAACAGTCGTTTATAGGCGTCTTCCACTGCTTCGGCGACATATTTTGTCGTTTTGCCATTGTTTTTCAGGAATCTTTTCGAGAGGTGTTCGATGCATGTTTCATCGTCGGGCGAAATGGAAACGCGCAGAAAACCTTCGTTTTCACCCCGCCGCACGGCCAAAATGCGGTGCGAGGGACAGCGCGACAGGGGTGCGGAAAAATCGAAATAATCGGCGTATTTCTCGCCCTCTTGCTCTTTGCCTTTCACCACTTTAGAAGTTAACAGGGCTTCGTGAGCGAAGCGGGTGCGTACAATTTGTCGCGCCACAACATCTTCGTTCACCCATTCGGCAATGATGTCGCAGGCTCCTTTCAAGGCCTCGCCGGCGTCGGCTACCTCGCCTTTCACAAAAGACTGCGCTTTTGTTTCGGGCGAGCCGGACTGTTGTGTCATCAGCCATTTTGCCAAGCCCTCCAACCCGCGTTTGCGGGCAATCTCGGCGCGGGTTTGGCGTTTGGGTTTATAGGGAAGGTAAATGTCTTCCAATTCTGTTGAGTCCCAACAATCCGCAATCTTTTTTTCGAGTTCGGGCGTGAGTTTTTCCTGTTCGCCAATCGATTTCAGGACAAACTCTTTCCGTTTGTTTAACTCCATGAATTTCTCATTCCATTCTTTGATGTTGCCGACCGCCACTTCATCCAATCCGCCCGTGGCTTCTTTCCGGTAACGGCTGATGAAGGGTATGCTAGCTCCATCAGACAACAACGCGACGGTGTTTTCTACATTTCTTGCATTGATGCCGAGCGAGTTGGCTATCAACGATACGATAACAGACCTATTTATTTCCATTTTCCGTTTCAGTCATCTCATGACCTTTAATATTTCCTTTGATCAGAAAACACAAAAATACAAGAATAATCCGTATCTTTACTCATCAAAACAAGTTAAATATGGCAAAGTTGAAATCGGTCTATTTTTGCAACAATTGCGGTTACGAATCGCCCAAATGGATGGGTAAATGCCCTTCGTGCGGTGAATGGGGGTCGTTTTCCGAAGAGTTGGTGGGGAATAAAGCCTCATCGAAACACGAAGATACGCGCTCGTTTACCGGCATTAAGAGCGATCCGCTCCCGCTGATAAATGTCCGCGCCGACGAAGAACCCCGCATCGATTTGCACGACGCCGAACTGAACCGCGTGCTCGGCGGCGGATTGGTTCCTGCCTCTTTGGTATTGATTGGAGGCGAGCCCGGCATCGGGAAATCGACCTTGGTACTGCAAACCATATTGAAGTCAGGCAACATCAAAACCCTTTACGTTTCGGGCGAAGAGAGCGCCCGTCAATTGAAACTCCGTGCCGACCGCATCGGCATCGAAAACGATCATTGCCTGATTGTCTGCGAAACGAACCTCGACGAGATTTTCAAGCACATCAAAAACACGCTCCCGCAATTGGTCATCGTCGATTCCATACAAACCCTGTTTATGGACTCGCTCGAATCGTCGCCGGGCAGCATCTCGCAAATCCGCGAATGTTCGTCGGCTATTCTGAAATTCGCCAAACAGTCGGGCATCCCGGTCATCCTTATCGGGCACATCACGAAAGAAGGCAGCATTGCCGGCCCAAAAGTCTTGGAACATATTGTTGATGTCGTCTTGCAGTTCGAAGGCGACCAGCATTACATGTACCGCATCTTGCGCAGCATCAAAAACCGTTTCGGCAGTACGGCCGAACTGGGGATTTATGAAATGTGCCAATCGGGGCTGCGCGAAGTGAACAATCCTTCGGAACTGCTGCTCGCTCAAAACCACGACGGATTGAGCGGCGTCGCCATTGCTGCGGCTATCGAAGGCATCCGCCCCTTCCTCATCGAAACGCAATCGCTCGTCAGTACTGCGGCTTACGGCACGCCGCAACGCTCGTCAACGGGATTCGATATCCGCCGCATGAACATGTTGCTGGCCGTGCTCGAAAAACGCGCCGGATTTAAATTAGCTCAAAAAGACGTCTTTTTGAATATCGCCGGGGGCTTGCGCATCAACGATCCGGCCATAGACCTGTCGGTCATCAGCGCCGTGTTATCGTCGAATCTCGATATCGCTATCGACCGCGAGACCTGCCTCGCCGGAGAAGTGGGTCTGTCGGGCGAAATTCGTCCCGTGAACCGTGTGGAACAGCGCATATTGGAAGCCGAGAAACTGGGCTTCTCGCGCATCCTCATTCCGGCGAACAACCTGAAAGGCTTTACTTCGAAGGTGAAAATAAAAATCGAAACGGTGAAGAAAGTGGAAGAAGCCTTCCGGTTGTTGTTTTCGTAAGTGCGCGCGTAAAAAAAACGAAGGCGCTCTTTTGCAACTCAAAAAAATATACTATCTTTGCATCCACTTCCGTCAAAAATGGTACCTTGACCGAGTGGTTAGGTAACGGTCTGCAAAACCGCTTACGGCGGTTCGAATCCGCCAGGTACCTCTTAACCGGTGTCTTGTTTCATTCGGATACTTTCTCCCTTATTCCCTTATTTTTCTGATAAATAAGTTTACAAGTCCCGCCGAGGGGTGGCGCTTGGTTCGGGATAAGAGGCTGTCTCAAAAGCCCCGTCATTGCGTCCCGTGCTACGACACGGGATCTCACCCGCAATCTCATAAAATCTGTAATACTAAATAATTGTATATTAATCTTTAACAATTAGAAGGGGATTCCTGCTTTGGCTCCGCCGATTTTGCAATTCGCAGGAATGACGCAGTTTTCTACTTTTGAGACAGCCCCTTTAGCTGCCCCCGAAGAACTAAAAACTAAGAACTAAGAACTATAAACTATAAACTATAAACTATAAACTACCCACTCTTAATTCTCAATTCTCAATTCTCAATTCTCAATTCTCACCCCCCCATTTTCTCCCTTATTCCATTATTTATCAGAAAAATAAGCTGAGCGGGGGTGTATAGCCTTGGGCTACTAAGGGAATTTTGAGGAAGGTTCTTGGCCGCAGGCCATCCATATCCATAGAAAGCACGGGGTTAAACACCGTTCAACCCCGTACGGGGGTGCATTGGTGGGGCGCCTTGCTTTCTATTGATATGAAAATCCCACGGATTTTATGAACTTGATTAAAAGGGATAAGCAATGATCAAAATATCATTGAGTATTCAATACGGCAGCCTAAAGCATTCATAATTCGATAGAATGTTGAAATTTTAGGTTCTGTCTGACCATGTTCCACTTTTGATATGTAAGAACGGTCAGAACCTATTCTCCTTGCTAATTCCGCTTGAGTGATTTTAGCCCTTTTTCTAGCATCTTCAATAATTTGACCGGTATAGAACGCATAAGCCTTTTCTTCTGCATCCATCCGGCTTTCTGTTCCTTTTGCTCCGAAGCGTTCTTCAATGAGTGCACTTACATTGAAATAATCATTATTTTCCTTTGCTATCATAATATTCTTTTTTTAATTTTTTTGCTTTTTCTATTTCCGAAACGGGCGTTTTCTGTGTTTTTTTTTGAAATCCATTGAATAGTATAACGATATATCCCTTATCAAAACAGAAAAAAATACGATATATATTACCCTCATATTCAATTCTCAATTCATATAAACCATCCTCTATTATCCGCATAAATTTTAAAGGCATTCGATCTTGTGTTTCCAATAACATAAGTATGTACAAAATTTTATTTTGTACTCCTTCATCCAAGCTGTCGAAAAACTCTTTAAAGTAATTTTTATATGAAATAATAGTCCTCTCCATCGCACAAAGATATAAAATGTTGTCAAACTATACAACAAAATGATCTGTTTTTTTAATTGTTCCTCATTTATCCCGGTTATCCGAGTATCGTCGCCTTATTTTGACAGGGAAAAATAAGGGGAGAGGGTGGTGGCGTTTGGTTCGGGATAAGAGGCTGTCTCAAAAGCCCCGTCATTGCGCCCCGTGCTACGACACGGGATCTCACCCGCAATCTCATAAAATCTGTAATACTAAATAATTGTATATTAATCTTTAACAATCAGAAGGGGATTCCTGCTTTGGCTCCGCCGATTTTGCAATTCGCAGGAATGACGCGGCTTTTCTACTTTTGAGACAGCCCCTTTAGCAGCCCCCGAAGAACTAAAGACTATAAACTAAAGACTATAAACTATAAACTATAAACTATAAACTATAAACTATAAACTACCCACTAAAACACCCTCTTTTGCACTTTCTACCTTCTAATTTCTTAATTGAAAAAAAAGCCCCGCTGGTTTCACAACCTGCGGGGACTTGTAGCTTTGAAATAAACTTTAACGCCAGCTAAAAACTATATAAACTCTATTAAACATCTTATTCTTTTATGTATTCTCTTTTTTTTACTTGTTGCGGGCATCCCAGGCGGTGGACTGCTCGAGCACGTAGTACAGCGCATTCATCTCCATCTTGGCATTGTCGCTCAGTGGAACGCCTGTGTTGCTGTATCGAGCCGGGTCGCTGCTGGAGTGGCTTGCCGATGCGTTTTTGGCAATCACAAGGATACCGCCTTTCGATACCGGATTTTGGCAGGAGAAAATCACCGGTTTGCTCCCCCCGCTCCCGTTCCCGTAGGATGCGATGGTTTCGCAGACCAAAGGCAGGTTATTAACGCCTACTAAATAATGGCGCGATGTTATTATTGCAGGCCCATTTCCGGTGTAAGTGATGCTCGAAATCGTTCCGAAAGGCCCGCTCTTTAGAGCAGTGGCTGCAGTGCCTGTGCCGGTCAACGATATCGACGATGGGTTTCTATCATTAGCACTGCCGTCGAGTTGATTGGATGTTATTGTTCCCCAAGTCGTGCTCCAGCCTGAAGCTGTGCCCACAGCGGTCATCACCTTTCCCAAATCCTCTTCTCGGTTACCCAAGGCTGAAGAATATTTGGTGGTATAGAGAATCCAGCTGCCGCCGTTTATCAACGCTTTCAGCGCCGGAGCAATATTAGCGTTGTAATCCTCGGTAGCATACACCATTACGTTGGGGTTGGGGGTGCCGGGATTGGTACACACCGCCGAAATTTGCGCTGCATCGCTACCGTTATTGGCCCGCAAGTCGAAGCCGCCGTTATAGATCTGTCCTTCGGTATAGGGTATCCACCGGGTTTTTACCGTGCCCGAAGGCCCGAAGTTGACCGAACCGGTAACGCTTGATCCGCTAAATCCACCGATAATGGCTTCTGAACGGGTACTCTGGACGGGCGTGCCTAAGAAACCGTTGGGCCCCCACGCCTGTTCGTCAACCGGGCCGCTGTTGTCGGCAAAGAGGATGCGCACGGCGCCCAAGCCGTATGGTATGGCCACGCACTGCGTCAAGTCCGTTGGAGTTGTAATCGAAAATCCGCTAGCGCTCAGCGTAAGAGGTATATCGTTCCCGTTTTCGCTCACGGAGGTAGAGATCTCGTCGCCAGCAGTGTGATGGAGGACTATAGTAGTGGTGTTGGAATGGCCGGCAGCAATCGAACCGGTTGTGCCCGTAAAGGTAACCGTGCCATGCGCCGCGTTTGTGAGGGTTGCCGTAATAGTGCCGCTGATAGCGCTACTACCACCATTGTAAAGTCCGCCGGGTTCTATCTCAACGGTTTGGCCGTTGAGGGTGCGTGCCGTGCTGCGGAGTATCTTTCCGTTGTTCCAGAACTTAACCAAATCGCAGTCTAATATAACTGAGCCCGCTGCTCTGAATTTTACGGTTAGCGTATATTTTGTACCGGTCAACAGCGGCCCTTGGAAACGTATGGTGCCAAGGGAAACGTCTTTATGTGCGCCGGTACCGCTATGTCTAACTGTTATCGGAGCGCTGAACGTTACGTCTATATTCGAAGCGCCGCCCGTAAATATGGGGCGTCCGCCATATTCGCTTTCGGTTGCTATCTGATCACTGCTGCTCATTGTCCATTGCCGAGCTACCGCATTTGCGTTAATGGTTGTTATAGTGGGAGGCCCGTTAACCGCAAAGGTTTGCATCCCGGCCTTATTGGGGTCAACCGTATAGGTAAACCCTGAGGGTATAGTTAATGTATAACCCGGTATGCTGGTTATATCGATGATGTTTTGTACGTGCGTAAACTGATGATGGAAAGTGAGAGTCAGCGCCTTCGCATCCGGATAGACGGACTGATGACCGTACCCCCAGATCTGTACGGTATCGGTAACAGCATAGAGAAAATCCCAGCCGGGATCGAGCGTATAGGTGTTGGGGGACGTATCTAACTCGCGTCCGTCGGGATCCTGAGAGTCGCTGGTGGAATAGGCTACTGCCCTGACATAATAGTCGGCACTCGTCGGATCGTTGCTCCACCATGGTACCATCAACCGCACATCACTATCACCGACTGTCCTCAGAAAAGACTGATTAGTCCCGGAGGTGCCTGTTACATTGCCGGCATTTGTCCGTTTGCTGAAATCCGCATTAAAAAGGATAGCTCGGTATTTCAAGTCGCTGCCCATTGGATGAACGGCGGCGCGTGTAGCCGCCGCGGGTTCGGGGGCTAAGGTACACTCAACAACGAAGCCCTCGTCTGTTGTTACGGCAACGGTTTGGGGTTCTATCTGTGCGCGGGTTATACCCTCGTAAAAGTCAGATACACCGGCCACCTTAAGCACTAATCCGACGCCCGACGAGTTTTCGTCGCTGTCGCCGTTATTCAGCTTGTCGTCGCAGGCGGGAAACGAAGTTGCCATCGAGCCGATAAGGCAGTATGCCAATAAGCGACCGGTGCAGTGCCGGAAGCTTTTTCTTTTTATTATCGTTTTGACGTCCATAATTTTTTGTATTTTGGTTTGTTGTTTTTTTATTGTTGATTCATTGAGATTTGTTGAGCCAAGCTGTTGCGGGTTTCAGCCTTTTACGCATCGCTTGCCAACCAAATTTAGTAACTAAAGCCGCCCAGATCAAGATCGATATACTCGGTTAAGTCGCCACCGTCTTCCCAATCTTCCAAATCAGCGCCGGATTTCAGTTTTACCGAAGCCGTCCCCATCAGATTGCCTTCCAATTCAATGTAGTTTACCCCTATGGCGGTTGGTGTGTAGGGCAGCCGACCGGCGGGAAGTTTGTCTTTTCTCTTCTTGTCCATAGTCCTTTTTATTATTGGTTTTTAATCATGTTTTTATTTCCGTTGTTTATGGCGCGGATACTGTTTTGTTTTTATCTTTGCCTTTTTGTTTCGCATCTCTTGAAAACCGATGTCCATACAGGTTGCGGCCTTTGGATAAAAATATCCGCGAAACAAAGCTGCTGCGCCGCCGTTCATTCAAACAGATTGCAAAAGTCCGCATAAAAAATTCCTGCAACAAATTTAGTGTCGATACAAATTGGGTTACTCTTGCAAAAATCGGGGGTACAAATTGGGATACAGGCGCAAAATCAATAGGTACAAAATTGGGTATTCCGAAAAAAATTATGGGTACAAATTTGGGTACTCCGATTTATTAAAACAGTGTAAATCAATATATTGTAAAAACATCTGTTCAACAACATGTTTTTACTCCCCATTTTTGCTTGGGGAAAATGAGTATCTTTGTGAGAACGAAGGGAATGGAGAACGAAGGGAATTGAGAATTGAGAATTGAGAATTAAGAATTGAGAATTAAGAGTGGGTAGTTTATAGTTTATAGTTCTTAGTTCTTAGTTTTTCGAGGGCAGCTAAAGGGGCTGTCTCAAAAGTAGAAAAGCCGCGTCATTGCGAAAGTTTAGCTTGAAGCAATTCGGAAAACAGCCCTTATCTGTTATTGCGCAACCCTTAGTAGCCCAAGAACGCCACACCTATCATGCCCTTATTTTCTTGATAAATAATGGAATAAGGGAGAAAATGGGGGGGTGAGAATTGAGAATTGAGAATTGAGAATTGAGAATTGAGAATTGAGAATTAAGAATTAAGAATTAAGAATTGAGAATTGAGAATTGAGAATTGAGAGTGGGGAGGGTAGAAGGCGCGAAAGGAAAGTCTCGCAGGAGACGACACTTGCATCACCTTTTTTTAAATTCATCAATTCCTTTGTGTCATAGTGGCAAAAAAACTAAAAAACTAAAAAACTGAACAACTAAAAACTGAAGAATTACGAACCGTTAGCGGTCGGCTTGGACAGAAAAAAAATTATGGATATCAAAAACGACGGGGAGGACATGGAGTTCCGCTTCGTGTCGGCCTCGTTTTTATTCATCTCCACATCCACCACTTTAACGATCCGCCATTCTGTAAGCCTTTTTTTATGGATTGTCAGGCTTAAAATACTTAAAATACGATTTTTAACGAAAAATAAACAGCACGAAATTAACCAATAACACAATGAGTACGCTATTTAAAACTATCGTCCTGCTTGCGATTTTTACGCGCATCAGCTCTGCTTCGGCTCAGTTCCGCGAACAGCAAGAGATTGATTCGCTCTTGCAGATTGTCGAATCCGGCGTTGACGAAAGCGCTAAAACAGGGCCGATGGCGCGGCTTTCGTTTCTGTATTTCGCCGGCGGCGACAGCCTTACGTCCGAAAAATACCTGCGGGAAGCGACAACCCTTGCGCAGGCACAGAACGACGGCAAGTATAAAATCCGCGTCCTGATTCAGGAACTCAAGACCTGCACCGCCGCCCGCCCGCGTCGGATAAAACGCGCCTACGAGATAGTGGGCGAGCTTTACCGCCTGATCGGATCGACCGGCGATCGGCTCTCAAAAGCGCAGGCTTACGACTGTATCGCCGCAGCCAAACAGGTGCTGGAGCAGGATTACGACAACAAGGACTATTATCAGGCCGTCGGCATAGCCGAGAAACTGTCGTCCAATGACCGTGAAGCGCGGCAAATCATCTTCAACATGCAGTATGCGCGAATACAGCGGATTATCGCTTCGGAGGGCTACGGCAGCAAGGCCTTGGACTATCAGGTGAAGCTCGCTACCGAAACCGCAAGGGATACGGGCGACAAGACCAATATCTGCTGCATGATGACCGTTCACTTAGAACAGATGCTCAATGCCGACTATCCCGACGGGAAAGCCATCGAGACAGAAGCGGGCCGGCTCTTGGATTTTATCGGCAACAACGTGATTGCTACCGCTCCCTACAATGCGGCGATAGAACGATTGATTCTCTGCAGCCTGTCCTTCCCCGAAAGCGTCGATATGACCAAAATAGAAGAAGCAGCGGAGAAACTGCAATACGCCAGCACGGGCGACAAGATTTTGCAGCGCGACATCTCGAAAACCCTTATGACGCTCGCTTACGCACAGGGACAATGTGGTGAGGCCATCAACCGTACATGGGATCTGATCCGCGTTGATTCGCTGAGCGAGAATCCGGCAAAGCTGCTGGCCGTCGATTATTCGGCTTTGGCGGTATTGTATGACGAAGTGAAGGATCAGGGCCGGCGTGCCGATGCGCTCGATAAAAGCCTGAAATACTACCGGCAGGCCTATAACGAGCGGGCGCAGGAACAGCGGCTGATCTCCGAAATACGCTACAATACCCAAAAAGAAGCGGCGCAGAGACGGCAAATGGGCTATATCCTGACCGGCGTGATGGTGATTACGGTGGTTATCGGCTTTGCCGTTATCATGTATCAGCGGAAAGCCGCAGCGGAAAAGGCGCTTCTCGAACTCGCCTTGGAAAATGCCGAACAAAAAGAAAAAATCATGGAGATGGAAATCCAAAGTATCCAAAAAGAAAATATGGCCGCCAAATTGCGCATCGAACAGAAAAATAAGCTGATAGAAACTATTGTGCAGATAGTCAGCGAGATAGACAACAGCGAGTTGCGGAGGCTGATCGAAAAAGAGAAGATTATGGATAGAAATTTCAATAATAACTCGCGGATTTTTATCGAATCGGATCCCGAATTTTTCAGGAAATTGCAGGAGCGAGCCGCACCGGAGGTCCTTACCCCGCTCAACCTGCGCTATTGCGCGTATCTGCTGACGGGGATGGGCAGCAAGGAGATTATGGAGCTCCTCAACGTGAGCGAAAACACGTTTTGGATCAACAAAAAACGGCTGCGCCAGAAACTGAAACTTCCCAAAGGCGAAAGCCTCGAATCGTTTCTGCACAACCTGAGTTTGCCGCCTCATGCGAATAATGGGGGAGTTGAGAGTTGAGAATGAAGAGTGGGTAGTTTATAGTTTATAGTTTATAGTTTATAGTTTATAGTTTATAGTTTATAGTTTATAGTTCTTAGTCTTTAGCTGCCCCCGAAAAACTAAGAACTAAGAACTACCCACTAAAACACCCTCTTTTGCACTTTCTAACTTCTAATTTCTAATTTTTGCCTTCTTCATTCTTAATTGGCTACCGCCGAACGTTGTTTCTCCATTCTCAACTGTCGGGCGATGGTTTGTTTTGGGCGACGAACTCGTTCTGTATGAAGAAAAATAGGATACTTTTCACAAGTTAAAAAAATAGTTGAATTGAAAAATAAATTGTACCTTTACAGCGATATTAATGGAGAAAAATTATGACTGCTTATCAAGAACTTATTCGGATCAATCCGGCCAAGAGGTTTGGGAGACCTTGTGTCAGAGATACGCGCATCACAGTTTACGATGTGCTGGGATGGTTGTCGGCAGGAATGAGTTACGAGGAAATCATTAACGACTTCCCTGAACTGACCAAACAAGACATCCTTGCTTGCCTTGCGTTTGCTTCGCAAAGGGAACGAACGGTTCAATACGTTTAAAATGAAACTGCTGTTTGACCAGAACATTTCGATCGTATAGAACGATTGTTGCCGGAACAGACTTTCGGGGGAAGTCGGCATGTTAAGTCGGTAGGTTTATACAACAAAGACGATGCCGATATTTGGCAATAAGCACAACGAAACGGGTTTACAATAGTAACGTTTGACGCTGATTTTTTTGATATTCTGGTTGTAAAAGGATTCCCCCCGAAAATTATTTGGTTACGCACCGGAAATTTGACTACATCGGCCATTTCCGAATACTTCATAAATAACTTTCTTAAAATCAATACTTTTATTGATGATCCGGACAAAGGGCGTTTGGAATTGTTCTGAATCCTCGTCTCTACTGCCAATGCAACCCCGTACGGGGTTGAACGGCATTTATACGCTTGCTTTCTATTGATATGGATGGACTGCGGCCAAGGAACCTTCCTCAAAATTCCCTTAATGGCCCACGGCGCCACCCACCGATCATGCCCTTATTTTTCTGGTTAAGAATGGAATAAGGGCAAAATGGGGGGGTGAGAATTGAGAATTAAGAATTAAGAATTAAGAATTAAGAGTGGGGAGGGTAGAAGGCGCGAAAGGAAAGTCTCGCAGGAGACGACACTTGCATCACCTTTTTTTAAATTCATCGATTCCTTTGTGTCATAGTGGCAAAAAAACTAAGAACTAAAAACTAAAAACTATAAACTAAGAACTATAAACTACCCACTCTTAATTCTCAATTCTCAAGTCCCTTCGTTCTCCATTCTCAACTCTTTCAGGGTAATTCTTTGATTTTTATATTTTGAAACCAGACTTCGTCGCCGTGATCCTGCAAGAGGATATTGCCTTCGGCCGCATTGCCGAAGTTGGGCCAGTCTTTGTATTTGCTGTAAGCCACGAGCGCATTCCACTCTTGATTATTTCGCTCATACTCAATTATTTTCACTCCGTTCAGCCAATGTTCTACATGATTGTCTTTCACGACAATCATCGCCGTATTGAAAAAACCGGGGCGGAAAGGTTTGTTGTCCGGCGCGGGGATCAGGTCGTACAGCGAGCCGAGGGTGCGGTTGCCCTTAACCCCCAGTTTTGCGTCGGGATGCCGCCAGTCGTCCAATAGTTGAAATTCGCAGCCGATAGCCGAGCCCTCGCCTTTGTTGAGCGCGGGATCCACAAAATATTTGACGCCGCTGTTGGCGCCGTCGGTGATTTTGAAATCGACCTTGAGGATAAAATTCCGGTAAGGTTTCACAGTAACGATATCGCCGCCGTTGGCCGATTCTCCGCCGCCGCTTTTCATCACTTTCAGCATCCCGTTTTCGATAGACCATCCTTTCGAGGGGAAGGCCTCTAATTTTGCTCCACGCCATCCGGCGGTGGTTTTGCCGTCCCAGAGCAACCGCCATCCGTCGCGCCGTTCCCGTTCGGAGATGCTGTTGGGGATGGTGTTGATTTGGGCAATTGCCGTGTCGTCGGGTGTTTTAAAACGCTCTAAGTGTTCTGTCAGGATGCGAATATTCCGCCACGAGACTGTTTTACCGGCCATGGCTTCGTTGTTGCCAATGTCGTGCACCTGCAAGGCGATAAATCCCGAAAGGGTGGTATCGTCTAACAGATCGACGCAAGGGACACCGTTGACCCAGGTGCGGATAGAGCTTCCGATCGCTTCGATGCGAGCCTTGTTCCATTCGCCTTTTTTGAAGGCCTTAACGCCGGTTGGATTATCGTTCATCGGATAGAGCCAGCCGCGGCGTTCCTCGTCATAGATACCGCCCGTCCAAGCCCCTTCTGCGGGGTCGATCTCGAACTGGTAGCCATATACGTGCCCGTTGTGGTAATTTTTGTCGCTCAGGCTGCGGAACTGCACGCCCGAATTCATTCCCTGATCTACTTTGAAGTCAAATTCGAGGATGAAATCGCCGTAATATTTGTCGGTAGCCAAAAAGGAGTTGGGCGAATTGGTTTTCGCTATGCCGACGATGGTTTTGTCCACCACTTTGTATTCGGCCGACCCGTTGACTTTTGTCCAGCCTTTCAGGTTTTTCCCGTTAAAGAGGTTCTGCCATGCGGCATCCTGAGCCGAAGCGGAGAGCGTGAAAACCGCAGCCATCATAAGAAAGATATTTTTTGTCATCATTTTTTTTCGGATTTTTTCGGAATTTATAAGTTATAAAATTGTTCCCATCCTTTGCGGGGCGGAAGACCGGTAAGGAAAGCATTGGCGAAAGCGTCGTTTTTCACGCATTTTTTGTCGCGGTCGAAAACGATTTTCCGGTTCAGGCGTTGCGCCATGACCCCAAGGCAGAAGACCTGACTCAATGGGCCGGATATGGCGAAGGGAGAGCGCGTTTTTTCTTTGCCTTGGCAGGCCAGCAGGAAATTTGCGAAGTGATTTGAAGGGCTTTTGGGCACTTCGGGCAGTTTTTTTGCCATTTCGCGGGCTTTCTCTTCGGGGATGATGCTCAGGGTACTTCCGTGCGAACCGCCTTTGAAGGTCAGTTCTTTGCCGTAGAGCTCTTTTCCGGGGTTCAGCTGGGCGGGCTGTATCTTGCCGCCGCCGACGGAGGGTATATTGGGGTCGATTTCCGAAACGCCGTATCCGTCGGGCACAGCGGGGATATTGTTGAGTCCGTCGTACCACGTGATGGTTAGCGGGGGCATCTTTCCCCGTTTAGGGAACTTAAATTCGATGGTGCTCGACATCGGGTAGAAATAGTCATTGTGCCCTTCCAGTTTGACGGGATTCACTTCTTCGGGCAGCCCCAGATCGAGAAATTCGTGGGCGGTGTCGAGAATGTGAGCGCCCCAATCGCCCAGAGCGCCCATGCCGAAATCGTACCAGCAGCGCCACTGTCCGTTGTGGTAGTCGTGGTTGTATTCGTGGTAGAACTGCGCCATCGTCCACGTGTCCCAGTCGAGGGTTTCGGGAATCGGCTCTGCGGCGGGATATTTTTTGATATGGGGATCCCAGCCGTGCCAACGCCGCGAACTGTTCATGTGGGCGGTGATGGCGGTGATGTCTTTGATGATGCCGGCCTCTTTCCAAGCTTTAAATTGGAAGTAGTTGGCTTCGGAATGGCCTTGGTTTCCCATTTGAGTTACGATATGGGGATGCCTTTTGGCCATGCCGATCAGCAGTTCGGATTCGTGGAAGGTGCGTGTGAGCGGTTTTTCCACATAAACGTGTTTGCCGAGATGAATGGCGAGCATGCAGATGGGGAAGTGCGAAAAATCGGGAGTTGCGACCACGACGGCTTCGATTTCGTTTCCTGCCTTGTCAAACATTTCCCGGAAATCCTTAAATCGTTTGGCGTTGGGGAATTTTTTCAATGCGTTTTGGGTGTGTTCGGCGCCCAAATCGACATCGCAGAGCGCCACAAAATTGGCCAATCCGGTTTTGTCGAACTCGCTGAGTACTTCCCAACCCCGGTTGCCGATGCCGATCATAGCAACGTTCACTTTTTGGTTTGCACCGACAACACGGCTGTAGCTTGCCGCGTTGAGTTTCGAAGAAACGCCTCCGAAAGCGATTCCTGCGGAAGCTAAGGCCGCGTTTTTGATAAATTCTCTTCTTGTAGTCATGATGAGATTATTTTGAATTTGAATATTTTTCAATCTGTCGTATCAAAAATAGAATTAAATCGGCGAATTAGAAAATCATTTTTGTTTTTTTACAAAAATCCTTCTTTTTCGAGCAAGGCAGCCGCTTCGATGAGCATGCAGCCGCTAATCTGTCCGCGGAGGAAGGAATCGTGAGGTTTGAAATACCATCCGTAATTGTAGATCAGAATGTTGCTGTCGGTTGTTGCGCTCGCATAAGTGATCAGCGCCTTGGCATTGTACTCGATAAATTTCCTGAACGTTTCTTTTTTATCCGGCGGCAGATCGGGGTGCATGGCCAATCGGGCGAAATATCGGATAAAGATGCCTTTAAAGAGGTTCACATCGTGATCCTGCTGTTCGGCCCAGTCGCTCAATATCCGGTTGTTTTCGGCTTTGACCGACAGATTTTCCAGCGTCCAGTCGGCCGTTCGTATGGCATCTTCCAAATAGTGGTTTTCGCCCGTTACGTCGTACAATTCCATGGCTGCGCCAAGAAAGGTGCCGGTATTGTATGTCCACGCGCCCGATTTGTTTGCGAAATCATCATAAACGGCTCCGGTTGCGGGGTCGTGCCTCTTTTCCCTCATCCATTCGTACATTTTTTTTGCCCAGTCCAAGTCGTTCAGTCCTCCGTTTGTTTCGGTATTCCCGTATTTAACCCATCGACGAACGGCAATGATGGTTGCCGGGCCGGTAGAGGGCACGCCGGGGGTGCTGTTGGCATCGGTATTCCATTTGATACCCCCGTTCACGTTGTCCCATCCTTCTAATATCCAGTTCCATAAATCGCGGGCAGAGTTTTCGTAACGCGAATCGTTGGTGGCTTCGAAAGCCCGCAGATGAGCCAAGCCGTGCCAGGCCATATCATCGTAATAAGCGTTTTTGAATGTGCCGCCGTTTTTCGCTTTTACGCCTTCGTAGAAGTCGTAAATAACCTGCTGATACTTGCTGTCGTTGGTTCTCAAATAGGCGTCGATAACGACGTCGAGCGCGTGCGCTTCGGGCCAGTAATCATAAGGGTTGACTGTTCCGGTGAGGCTGTTATTGAAGTGTTTTTTGCTCGTATTCCAATAGCCGACGACAAAATCGGACGAGCTTTGGTTTGCGATATTCGCCCACGATGAGCCTGCAGCGCTAAAATCTTCGGTAGTAACCTTAAAATCATGCGAATACTTCGACATGTCCACCGAAACTTCCACCCATCGGTCTTTCAAATTGTCGGCATAACCCCACACCCCGTTCCACAGCTGGTCGCCTTGATTGGTGATCACGCTTTCTTTCATCGAAAAGGATCCTCCGTCGGATTTTTCCAAAAACTTGTCCACACCCCCTTCGGTCATTTTAAATTTATAGCGTTTCTCGTCCCCCCACGATTCTTTCGAAAAAGAGATGAGACAGACGTCTTTCCATATTCCCCGACCTTCGTATTCGAGCTTCATCGCTCTCGATCGGATGGCGTAAAACAGCGAAATATCGGTAACTTCTTTCATCACGACCGAGCCGGAAGAGAAATTGACGCGAATGCTGTAAACGCCGCTTTTTGTAACTTGAGCTTCCGAGCCGTCTTCAACCAATTTGCCGTCTTTTACCGAGAAAGAGCGTATATTACTCCCTTCGATATTGTTTGTAAACTTGAAAGGCTGTCCGGCCGTCAGTTTTGAATAGATGACAAATTCGGCGTCCGAAATTTTTGTAAATCCCATAGCGTCCGAAAGATTCTCTCCAAACTCGCTCCCCCGGCCGGTTAAAAACAATTTGGCAATGTCTTCTTGCGCGAAAGGACGTTTAATGACCAATCGGAACGTTTCCTTCGACATGACCTTGGTCGCTTCGTGGTAGGCCTGCACAGCCCAGCACAATACGCCGGTACTGCCGGTGCTGATACCCGCCTTGGCGGCGATTTCGTTCAGCAGGTTGTAGGTGATGTAGGCGCTGTTTTTCGTGGTTTCGACCGTATATGCCGGATTGGAGGCAGACCCGTTTTCTCCAAAAAACTTGATTTCGTACTTCGGGGTTATGCCGTTATTGGCCGTGGCTTTCTCCCATTCGAAAAGAAGGTTGAGTTGCATATTTTCCGAAAATTCGATCTCCTTGTTGTTGGCCGGAGAAATCAGTCGTGCCACAGCATTGATGACGAGAAGATCCTCTGTCTGGGTCGGGTTTTCAACCGGGTCGGAACACGACGAAAGGATGCCCGTTATAGCAAATGAAAACAGGAAATAAACAATTTTTTTCATGACGTTCAATTTTTCAGTTCGTAAAAGTAGCAATTATTTTTCAGAAAGACCGAATGTTCCGTGAAAAACAGATGCTTTTCTTTTTCAGCATGTTCAGGCTGTTTGCGAAATTTTGATTTTTCGTAATTCATGTATTTATTTTTATCTTTGCATCTGTAACAAAAAACCAAGTATTAAAACCGGATAACAAGATGAACCTTTTTCAACTTTTCCAAAAAATCCTCCCCTACGTCAAGCCCTACAAATGGCTCGTCGTCCTCGCACTGGGGCTGACTTTCATCGGCGCTCTCACGGCGCAGGTCAATGCTTATGTGCTGCAATATACCGTCAATTCGATTACCGAACTGCTTGAACAGCACAAGGCGCTGAAAGACGGATTGCATATCGTAGGCATTATCGCTATTGTACTTCTTTCCAAAGAGTCAGTCAATATTTTTATCTCTTTCGGACAAAAGTTTTTCGGCGAGAAAATACGGATTATGATTTCGCAAGACCTTGCGCAAAAAGTTATAGAAAAGGTTTTGACCTACCGAATGGCGTTTTTTACGTCCGACGAAAGCGGTTCGGGCAAACTGCAAACCCGCATCGACCAAGGGGTCTCGAGTTTGACGCGCACGGTGCAGAGTTTCTTTATCGACATCTTTCCGCTGTTCACGTCGGCAATCGTGGCGCTGATAGGAATGTTTCACGCCAATTTCTACGTCGGACTTGTTGGGCTGTGCATCGTGCCGATTTATTTTGTCATCAGTCAGCGGCAGGCGCAAAAATTGAAGGGCTGGCGGCGGAATATCCGCCAATATCGCGAAAACAAGTCGGGCGGAATCATCAATATCATCGAGTCGATAAATGTCATCAAATCCTTTAACAGAGAGGAAATCGAGGCACAAAAACAACTCGAACTGCAAACCGCGCTGACCGACACGCAGATGCGCACCCGCTCGACCAATTTCAAGTTCGACGGACTGAAAACGTTTACCGAACAGTTCGGCGTGGTGATTATCATTATCCTGACGGCTTACTTAGTTCTGACCGGACAAATGCAAATCGGCGCAATTATGCTGCACATAATGCTTTTCAACAACGTTACCGCCCCGATTCGCCAACTTCACCGCATTTACGACGACGTGAACGACGCCCTGATTTATGCCGAAGGATTTTTCGATATTATGC
>JAISUH010000002.1 GCA_031272205.1 Dysgonamonadaceae bacterium
AAAGGCAAATGGCTGATTTTTGCCGATGCCGACGATTTTTTTCTGCCCGATTTTGAAAAAATGCTTGACAAATACGCCGACAGCGACGCCGATATGATTTGTTTTGCAAATACGGCCGCCGACAGCGAAACGCTCGCTCCCGCGTTGGAATATTCGTGGTCGATGACATCAAAAATGGCAAAGGCGCGTCATGGCAGCGCACGTTACACCCCCCCGTTGTTTCAAGAGATTGCGGGTCAAACTTACCCTGACGGATTGGATGTTATCCGCTACGACACGGGTGTCGTTTGGTGCCGCTTTATCAAACGCGAACTTGTAGAGCAGTACAAAATCCGCTTTCAAGAAACCGTTTGCCGCAACGATACGCTGTTTGCCGTGAAAATCGGTTGCACGGCGAAGACCATTTTGCTCGACGAAACGGCAATTTACTGTTACACGCAACGGCAAGGCAACACTGTTGATAATTTTGATTTCAAGTATCAAAAAGCCCGGTATTTTGTTTCAAAATCGGTAATGAAATTTTTACGCGAGCAGAAAAACGCCGCAGGAATACGGATTTTTGACGACGATTTACTTTTTTGGTATGAACAGTTAAAACAAAATAAATATTTGTATATCAAAGAATTTATACCTGTATTGCTATTAACGGTAACAAAAAAGCAGTTGCGAAAGAATTTCTGGACGATTGTCTCGTAAAAATAAAGAACCGAAAAACCTGCATTCAATACACCGGATTCACAAAAATTTCATCGCAAAAAAGCGCTTTGCTCGTGCTGTTATCGGCAATTATTTTAACAAAACGGGCGCTTGTGTTTATTTCATCGGCGAAGGCTGCATCAATCCAGCAATCCCACAAATCGTTAGGACTGTTGTCCATAAAAACAGTACGGATTTTTTCGTATTTTTTTCCGTCGGTTGAGACGTAAAAATCAACGGTTTTCGGCAAGAATACCGATCCGATGCGGTATTGAAGGAAGCGAGCCGCCAGTGTTTTTATAGCCGTTACTTTTTTCAAATCCACGACGACTTCCATTTTGCCCGAATTAAAGGCAAGCCAGTTTGGGTCGCCGGTGGTCTCAACGCCGAGCATGTTGTCGGTGAGTTTTTTTGCGTCGGCCGCGTTATTCGATTTTATTATGGTTTTTAGCGCCGAATTTACAACTTCGTTTCTGAAAGAGGCTTCAAGAAATTTCCACCGCCCTTTGCCCGCTTGCCAATCGGAATAATTTTTGTATGCTTTTGCCGACTCAATCGGCTGTCCGAGGAACATCGGCGACGCCGGGTCGTCGTAAATGCCATAGATGGCAAAACTCACCACTTCTGCCACTCCGGCCTGCGATACGCCCGCAATTTGCGAGAGATAACGCGGAAAAGCCGCCGGAATAAGAGCCGATTCTCTGGAATTGGTGCCTTTTTCCCAAGTGAAAGATTCGACATTCGCCCACAACTGAATGTTTGTATTTTTATGAATTTCATACAGTTGGGCGAAATGTTCCTTCATGCGTTTCATGGGCATGGCTTCGCTTACGCAACCCACCTCATCCTGATAGGCAATAATATCTACTTTAAATTTTCGGATTTGTTCGGCGAATTTGGGACTTTCGAAATCTGCACGGCAAATTCCGTAGGGGGAAATCAGTATTTTCGCATTAGGGGTCAGACTTCTTGCTCTGTCGGTGAGCGTGTTTACGGCATCCACAGCGTGATCGGAAGGATAGGGTGTAAAACTGTCCTCAACCGGCAAATACCATCCGTAAAACGATTGGTGTTGCCCGTACAGCGCCGCCGTTTCGCTCATTATCCGTTGCTGTATAGCTCTGATTTCCGGCTTCCGCAGGTCGTCGTCCTGATCGATAGCCCAGCCGCAGCTCATAAAAACCTTCAAATGATATTTTTCTGCAGCGTCCATAATGGCGTCCACCGGGCTTTTTTGGCCTTCGGGATAAACATGTTCCATAAAATTGGAGGGATACCATGCCTTTTGTTCGTTGGCAACGGCCATGATAATCAAATACTTCAATCCTATTTCGGAATACTCCTTGATTTTTTGTTCCCAAAACAGGGGGTTATTCAGATCGATATGGGGCGGATTCATGTATTTGTTCCTCACATCTTGATAAGGCAAATTGAGCCATGTACCGTGAACCGGTATGCTGCTGTTTTTCTCCTGCGCATGCGAGCTAAAAGCAAGCATGCACAGAAGAAACAGCATTGAAAAATGCATCTTCATCTATCGAAAAGTACTTATTTTATTCGCCGTTTTTATAAATTCTCAAATTATCGAAATACATGGCATTCCTTTCGACGGGAGCGTAATTTTCCACGCGGAAATTGAGGCTCCAATTTGTCGATACGCCGTCCCACGGATAGGGTCCCGTATCCCATCGTTCTCGCAAAACAAATTTATCGAGCGGTATCGAAACCGTTTGCCACTGACCGAAGGATTGCACCGTGAAATATTCTCCTCCAACCGCGTTCGGGTCAACCGCCCAATACACATAAACGAAAAAGAAGGTACGTTGAATGGGGTTCATCATGTTCAATTCCATTTTCAACGAGTATCTTTCGGGATGCGACAGGGCTTCGAGAGGATAATTCACACTCAATTCCATCAGATAAAACCATCCAAGGCCATAAGGATAAGTCGTCTGGTCAACTTCAAACCGGATGTATTTTCCGGACGTAGGCTTCGGATCGGTCCATGCGCCGACGAATTGTTGTCCTGAGGAATGGGTGTATGGATAATCATCGTCGAAAGTGGTGATTATATTGTGTTTATCCTGATACCAACCCGGACAGATTGCTGTTGCGTCGAACTTCGAGTTCACGGCTTTCACCTTTACGTCGGACTGCACATTCAGCGGCACTTTCGCAGTGAGGTAGGTGCTGTTGTTTGAGATGACGGGCGTTTCGATATCTCCGAATACGATTTTCGTGTTCTCGGAATCGATTTCGTAGAGGTCCAGAAATTTACCGTAAATCTTGATGGTATCTCCGGGAGGGGTATATTCGTTAAACATTCCCGTAAGTTCCAAATCGGGCACAAACACCTGAAAATCGCAGGAAATATTGCCGCCTTCGGTGGTGATTTTGAGCTTATTATCGATATCGACGGGCATTTTGACCGGGATTTGCAGGTAAAGAATACCGTTCTCGTAATAGACTTCGTCCATATCAACCTCCACATCGTTGAAGCTGATGGCCTTGACGCTTTCGAGATTGTTGCCGTAAATGGAAATCCAATCACCCATATTTCCTGTGGAAATACTTGTTGTGTGATCCTTTATCTGCGTTATTTTTTGCAACGACGGCGTCCCGTAAGAGGTCGGTTCTTTATCGTCGCAAGCCCACAAGAGGCATGCGGCAGCCGTTATCATGGCAAAAGCAAAACCTGTTTTAAATATTTTTGTCTTCATAACATACAAATTTACAAGTTATTTTTTTATTTTTTACCAACCCGGATTGTTTGTGTCGATATATTGGTTGGTATTCACTTCATTAGCCGGAAGCGGCAACAAGAGATGGCGCTGTTCGCGCTCTTTAATTACGCCGTTTTCGTCCGTTCGGCCGATAGCATTCATTGTTTGCAGGTAGATGCCCCAGCGCAACAAATCGAACCGGCGGATGCCTTCCTGTCCAAATTCTTTCGCCCGTTCTTCGAGGATATACGAGCGAAAAGATTCTTGCGTCCATGGCGTTGCTGTACCAATGGCTGATGCCAAGCGGCTTTTGTTGCGGCGGTTCAGTTTTTCCACTTCGCTGATTGCTCTTGCCGACGGGCCTCCGTTCACTTCATTATCGGCTTCGGCATAGAGCAGCAATACTTCCGCATAACGGATGTAGGGAAAATTAAAATCGCTGCGCGTACCATCGACCGGGCCTGTTACCTGACGGAATTTAAGCAGTTTGGAACCGTAAAGGTGGGCGTCGTAGCGCAGTTCGTCGGTCGTTTGGTACCCGTCGATGCCGAGACGCACTTTCACGCTGTCGCGGGCAGGGTAGTAACACCAGCGCAAATCGCCTGTGGAACTGTTGGTTGCAAAAGGTATGCGGTGCATAACCCCCCAAGTGATGCGCTCGTCGGTTTCGTCGAACATTTGCAGCCAATGGTCTCTCAAGATGTAATATCCGCTGGTCAGTTCGCCGTTTTCCTTGTAATAACCGCAATAATCGGTAGCGAAATAATTGCCCAAATCGTCATTTTGCGGCACCGTTTGCAACGAGAAGATAAATTCTTTCCCGTTTTTGCTCGACGGACTCCACAGTTCTTCCTGAGAATCATAGAGTTGATACTCGTTCATATCGATCAATTCCTTAGCCTTATTCAGGGCCAATTGATAATATTCCGAGGAATTGAAGCCTTCGTATCCCGCCACTTGGTCTTTCGACAGCGAAATCTTGGCAGGAAAGGGGATTCTGACGTCTTCGCCGTTGTCGCCCGTCCGGATTGCAGGGCCGCCCGAAACCGTAATTTTATTCCCCTGCGACATCGATGCGGATCCGATAGTACAGTAAACTTTCGCCAACAGCGCCTTGGCCGCCCCTTTGGAAGGATGCCCTTTGGTGTATTCCGCATCTTTTGTCGAATACATCGCCTCTTCGGCGAAGGTCAAACACTCGATGATATGCTCGTAAACATCTTTGATGGGCGAGCGCGGCAAGTTGAGCGGAGCGCCTTCCGAAATAGACGTTATGTATAGCGGAATTTCGCCGTAGAACTGCACCAGATTGAAATACGACCAAGCTTTCAGGAAAGCCAGTTCGCCCATGGCGTTGCTTTTTTCTTTTTCGGGGATATCCATTTGGCTGACCAAATAATAGTGATAGCTGGCACGCCGGATGGTGATGTAATAGTAGTAATAAAAATTGGTATTGCTGCCGTCTTCGTAGAAATTTCCGGCGCCCGTGCTACCGAAAGCCCATGTCGGTCCGGTCTGGTAATCGCAATCGAAATTGACAATCATGTGGTAATTACCCCACTGCCACGGGTACGACAGGCTGTTGTAAGCGCCTGTAACCAATTCTTTATAATTTTTGTTTGCGATCAAATCTTCGCCCGACACAAAAGTGAAAACCTTTTCCTCAAGCATATCGCTACATGAAAGCAGAGATGCAAGAAGCAGGGATGAAAAGTAGGTGAGTATGCTTTTAGTTTTCATAATAATTTTCATTAATAATCATATAATCAGAATGTTAATTGTACGCCCAAGTTAACTGTCCGCGCTGCGGGATAGGAATTCATATCGACTCCCCTGCGCGAAGCATCGCTTCCAAAAGTATTCACATCGGGGTCAAACCACCTGTATTTTGTGATTGTAAACAGGTTATTGACGCCGACAGAAACGTTAATCGAATGAATGTCCTTAAAAGGAGCATTAAAGCGATAACCGAGAGAAATATTTTTCATTCTCAGATAAGATCCGTCTTCCACGAGGCGGTCGGAGGCTTTCAAGCTTCTCGTATAAGTGTTGTCGGCGCGGGGAAATTGTGCATTTTCCCGGTTTTCAGCTGTCCAGCGGTTTTCATATACGAAGACCGGCATGTTTGTGGTGGAAGCCATATCGTATTGTTGCAGATTCACGTTCAGGATGTCGTTGCCTTGGGTTCCCTGCATGAAAAAACTGAAAGTAAAATCTTTATACGAAAACGTATTGGTAAAGCCATACATGTAATCCGGCGCCGTGCTTCCGACAATCACCTTGTCGCGGTCGTCGATCACTCCGTCTTCATTGGTATCTTTGTACTTGATTTGCCCAATCATGCTTCTGATTTTTGTATCGGATTCATTCATGTAAGCAGGATAGGCTCTGACTTCGGCTTCGTTGTCGAAAAAGCCGTCTTCCTGATAGGCGTACAGCAATCCGATGGGATAGCCGTTTCTACGCAAGAATACGCTTTCGATTCCCCATGCAACGTCGGAAAACTGGTCGGCATCCAAACCTCCGATTTTGTTTTTGTTGAACGAGATATTTGCATCGATTTTCCAGCGGAAGATTTTGTTGTCTATCGGATAAAAATTTCCGGAAATTTCCAAACCGTGGTTGGAAACCGTCCCGTAATTGGTCGCAATACTGCTTGCACCCGTACTTTGGGGAATAAACTGGTATTGCAACAAGTCGCGGGTATATTTGTCGTAGTAATCGATAACGAGATTGATTTTGTTGTTGAGGAAGCTGATATCCAACCCTGCATTGTATTGCTCGGTAGTTTCCCATTTCAGGTTGGGAGCGGCGGGGCCGCCCCAACGATCTTCGGCATAACCGCTGGTCAGCGAATTGTTGTAGGGATACAGATTGGCGACCATGCGGGAGCGCGTTGCGTAAGCATTGATTCCCTGATTACCGGTCTGGCCGTAGCTCAAACGAATTTTCAGGTTGTCGAAAAAGCCGAGATCCTTGATGAATTTTTCTTCCGACAGCCTGTATGCAATGGCGGCCGAGCCGAAATTTCCCCAGCGGTTGTTCACCAATCGGCTCGAACCATCGCGGCGGAACGAAGCCGTTACAAGGTATTTATCGGATAAGATATAATTTACCCGCCCCAAAAACGACATCAGGCGCGACTGTCCTCGGCTCGACGTCAGCGGGTCGGCGGTGGTTGCCGCGCCCATGTTGTACTCTTCGTTTATGTCGTTGGGGAATCCTTTTGCCGACATGGATTTGTCGCCCCAGTCGGTTATTTCGTAACTCCATGCGGCAACGGCATCCAAATGATGAATTTGCTGAAACGTTTTGTTAAAAGTCAACATCGACTCGGTGGTAAAACTGGTGTAAAAATTATCGGCCTGAATGCCGTAGCCGTTTGTCGGGCTGACGCCACCGGCAATATACCGGTTGTAATACTGATTGCGGGTATTGTTGCTGTTCCAGTAACCTGCATTTTGCCGAAAATTAAGGTAATCGGTCAGTTTGATATTGGCATATCCCGATTCGCTGATAATGGTTGTTCCGACCAAGTTTTTGGCGGTTGTTGCATACAGATAGGGGTTCGACAGCCCGTTGGAATAGTCTTCGGAATAACCGGAGGGTTTGTCGGGAGCAAGTATCTGCGCTGTGGGATTAAAGCGCATGGCGTCAGAAATAATACCGTAATTTTCGGTGGAAGTTCGTGCAAAGCGGTTATTGGACTTTGTTATCGAAATATTTCCGCCCAGTTCAAACCAGTCGCGGATATGCCTGTTAATGCTTGCCCGCAACGAAAACCTCTTGTAAAAAGAGTTGAGGATAATCCCCTGCTGGTCTAAATAACCGCCGCCAAGCAAGTATTGGCCTTTAGAATCGCCTCCCGATACGGTAAGGTTGTAATCCTGCGAAACAGCTGTCTGATAAATCAAATCCTGCCAGTTACGGCCGCCGCCGTCGTAACCGTTGCGGTAGTCGTCGGGGCCGGGTAAATAGGTTTCGACAACGGTTTCTTCTCCCGTATCAGGGTCGGTAGTCGTTTCGTAACTCATTCTTCCGGGGTAAGGGAGATTCAGCGGATCTACATACGATTTTCCGTCGTAAGTATATCCGTTTATCACCAGCTCGTTGCGGTATGCCGCATAATCGGCAGCGCTAAGAACGTCCACTTTTTTTGCTAACGAAGACACGCCGTAATTGACCGAAAGTTCTACTTTGGCTTTCCCTTCCTGACCTTTGCGGGTTGTAATCAAGACCACGCCGTTAGCGCCGCGCGAACCGTAGATAGCTGTTGCGGAAGCGTCTTTCAAGATTTCAATGGACTCGATATCCTTTGGATTGATGGTACTCAAAGGGTTGTTTTCCTGTTTCATACCGTAATCGGTTGCCGGAGCAGTGCCCACGTTAAAGGGGATTCCATCGACGACATACAGCGGTTCGGTTGTTGTCGTAAACGAATTGGATCCGCGGATCTGGATTGTGATTCCCGCACCCGGAGCGCCGTCGGACTGGCTGACCATCACTCCGGCAATTTTGCCTTGCAGGGCTTGATTAATGCCCGTCGGATTGGTTTTCAGCAATTCCTCGCTCTTCAGAGAGGCCACCGAACCGGTCAAATCGCGTTTCTTCACGTTACCGTAACCGATGACGACAAACTCTTCCATATTCACGGCATTTTCCTGAAGTTTGACTTTCAGTGTTTTACGAATATCAACGACAGGAACTTCCAGCGTTTTATATCCCATATACGTGAATACAAGAGTCTGACCCTCTTTGCAGGACAAGGCGAAATCGCCGTTGATATCGGTAATCGTCCCTGTTTGGGTTCCTTTTACCATTACGCTCGCCCCTACGAGGTCGTCGCCTCTTTCATCCACAACCTTTCCTTTCAGAGTCTGAGCCGACATCATCTGGGAAAACAACGGACTGACTGCAATCAATAGAATTACAGCTATCCTCAGCATTGATAATGATTCTTTTTGCATACCAAATTATAATTATAAATTAAGTTTATTCCGTACTGTTATTATTAAGGAGAGACTATTCTGTTTGCTTTAACTTTTTCTGATTCTGCGCCCACGGCATTAAATGAGGCTACTTCAAAAACATCCGAATCGTTCAGAGCGGTTGTTTCCGTAAATACAAGGCTGCAATTGCCGTTTTTATCGGATTGAACCGTCCTGTACCAACTTCCGTTTTTATAGATGTGAACGCCCAAAAATGTATCGCGTTTATCGGGCAAATTCCAACTCAGATGAGTTTCTTCACCGCTTCGTTTCAGCAGCACATTTGAAACGGCTTCGGGAAGGGCTATTTCGGGCAATACGCCCTCTTTTACGTAATAGGAATAGGCTTCGTGCAGCTTCCCGTTACAGGTATTTGGGCTGTAATAATGGCTGTACGCAAAGGTTATCATTCCGCTCACGAAGGGTCTTTCCGTTTCTATTTGCTTTGCATAGCGGTTCATCGGGGCGCTTGTCCACGAATGTTGTTCAAAATTCTCGACATTCGTCCAAAACAAAAGCCCCTTTTTCGTATCCACTGCGGCTTTCAGCGCTCCGAACCACTCCCGAAGCATGTCGGTAGTCAAACCTCCCGCACCGCAACAATCTTGGGGCGCAAAGATATCCCCTTTCCTGAATTGTGCTTTGGCAAAGACTTCTTTCCACATCTGCCCGTAACCGGAGGCGTCAACGCCAACCCTGTAATTCATGAAAGGAGACAGCATCAGGGGCATGTCCGGACACACTTTAGATAAATGATCTAAATTGATGTTCAAGCAGTTGGCGAGAATAGTGCGACATTCTGAAGTGTTACAATTCAGGTTATCGACTTCCCAAACCCAATACCAGCCGTACAGGGTTTCTTCGTAACGGCTTTTGTATTTGGCCAAAATTTCGTCGATTACTTTGTTCCCTTCTTCCATTTGTTCGTAGAGCCATTTATCGTCGTAATTGAGCCGCCACCATCGTTCGTTCATATTTATCCCAAGGAAAACCTTGAAGTCGTTTCTTTTCGCGCTTCGGAGCAGCGTTTCCAGCACATCGGGCGCCGAAGGATTCCATGATGAGGGGTAAACCGAACTTTTATCGCCTTCTTCGTCGGTTTGAAGCATCGGAGCCATAATCAGGTATTTCATCCCTGCTTCTTTTAAGGCCTTAAATTCGGCGTCCCATTGTGCATCACTCCACGAGCCGCAAAGCCAACTCTGGATAAATGTACCTTCGATATTCATTTTTTCTGCGGGCGTATTTTCTTCGCCCTTGTTGTTCGCAGAACAAGATAAAAGGATGAACAGAAACGCAAGGCAGCTATTTTTAATCCGGGATTTTTTCATTTCACAGGGGTTATTTTTATGAATTTTACGCCGTGATAGGGCGTTTCTGCTGAATATTCGTTTTCAAAAACGCCTTCATCGTTTTGTCTCCACAAATCCCTGACCCGAAATTTACCGTCGATACCCATTTTTTTTGCATCCAAGACGAATGTGTAATGTTGCTGCTGAATTGCTGTTCCTATGGACTGATCCCAGAGGATAAAATAGGGGTCGGCATTGAAAAAACCGACGGCATACGAACCGTCTTCGAGCATTTTCCACCAGATCTGTCCGTTTTTGGTCATCATTTTATGCGCCGGCATAACGGCCGGGTCTTGATTTACCGCCAAAACCTCGTCGTTGGTCAGCAGGTTGAGCGTAAAATCGTCCATATCGCTCATATCGCAGCCGATCAAAAGCGGCGCCGACAAGATGCACCAAAGCGATACGTGCGAATATTGCTCGTCGGGTGTCAGGTAGGAATCGTGCACCTTGTCCATCCACCCCAAGCCGAGTTTTCCCACCACCAGCATGTCGGCGTCGTTGTAGCACCCCGGAGCGGTTGCACCGGCGCATACGTCCTGAAAGAAGCCGATAGCGGAGACGACATTCCACTCGTCGGTGATGTCGCGGGTCGTTCGCCAGAGGTTTCCACCGGCTGCTTTCGCCCAGTTCCATACATTGGGAGCGCCGTAGCCGATGCAATATACGATGTCGCGGTCAACGCCGTCGAGCGCTGTGCGCATGACGTCGTAAGGCGCTTTGATGGCGTCTTCCGTCGGCGAAGGCGTAAATTGCGAATAGGAGCAATAATCGTATTTCAGGTAATCTACGCCCCATTTTGCCCATGTTTCTGCGTCAATCTTTTCGTATAGATAGCTGGCCTGATAGCCGCCGCAGGTGGTAGGGCCGGGCGACGAGTAGATTCCAAATTTCAGGCCTTTGGAATGGATATAATCGCTCAATCGCTTGAAATCCGAAAATTTAGTATTTCCGTGCAACACGCCGTTTTCGTCCCGTTTTTCGGCTTCCCATCCGTCGTCGATATTGACGTAGGTCCATCCGTGATTGATGAGGAAGGTATTCATTACATCGGCGGCATCTTTCACTTTTTGTTCGTTCACGCTCAATCCCCAACAGTTCCAGCTGTTCCATCCCATCGGGGGTGTGAGGCAGGTTTTATCGCCCGCTTCGATCCTCACAATACGGGTATCGCTCCCCAGTGCATTTTCGGCTCGAACGGCAATATTATAGATGCCTTTGGTTTTCAATTTTCCCGAAATAAAACCGGTTTCCTCATCGATGACTAACCCTTCGGGCAAATTGGAAACGCTAAAGCGCATCGGCCTTTCGCCCGTTGCCGCAACGGTATATATAAACGGACTTCCCGGTCTTACGCCAAATACTTTTGGAGAATTAATCCGCGGCGTTTTTTCGGGCTTAGGCGTCAAAATGTATTTTTCTTTCGGAATATTTGCCGGTCTGACAGGCTCTGCGGTAACATCACCCGATGTTTCGATCTTCACCTCAAGCCAGTCGGCATGGTCGTACATGATACCGTCGCCTGCTTCGGCAACAATGAGCGCGATTTTTTTCACGCCTTTCAAGTTCAGATGGAATTTCTTCGCCGGCAGGCCTTTGTGCATCACCCCGCTCGACCAGATTTCTTTTTGATCGGCAAGAATCTTAAATTCCATATTACAGGTAAAATCGTTCCGGTCATCGGCTCCAACCCAGCCGGAAATGCTCTTGGCCTTCCCTTCGAGATTCAGCAAAAAACGGCTGATGGAATGAGTGCCGATACCCCGTTCGAACTCTTGTCCGGCAACGCTGAACTTTGTTTGCATGATGGATTTATTGGCCACCGGAGCGCCCCAGTCCTGAAGCATATATTCCACATTTAATTCGTCGATATAAACCGTTTTGGCGAAGCCTGATACAGCAAGAGACAGCATTAGTATGAAGAGCGGATATTTCATGCCTGTTGTTGTTTTAAATTGATTTCTTCCAATGTTTTCCAGCATTGATACATTCCTCTCGGCACGTGAAAACAGCCTTTCCATTTTCCGCCTTTAAGCGACAGCAATACTTCACCCTGCCGGTTCAAATACCCGTACCATTCGGGATATTCGCTGTCCCTGAAATGCGCCCATGTATAATCGTGAACTTTTTCAAACCATCGCAAACAGTCTTCCGAACCGGTTAAGTTGTAGCCTTTCAACAAAGAAATAAGCGTTTCGATATGTACCCACCACAGTTTTTGATCCCATTCGAGTTGAAGCGGAGGATAACCTTTGCGATCCATATAATAAAAAATACCGCCGTAACGTTTGTCCCAACCGTAATCAATCATTGTAAGCGTCGTTTTTACCGCTTTGTCGATTAATTCTCTGCGGTTTAGGCGCTTGCCCAAATCCATAATAAACCACATTGCTTCGATGGAATGTCCCGGATTCATCAAGCGCCCTTCAAAAGAATCGGAAAGGCTACCGTTAATCCCTACATTTTCTATAATAATGCCGCCGAGTTCGGGACGGTAAAACACGTCCATTACTTCGTGGATGCAGTTTTCCATCACTTCGTTCAAATAAGCGCCGTCCAAAAGATGTTCTATTTCGAGTGCGAGATTGCAAAGAATCATCGGCAGCGCAAAATTTTTCAAATCCCGTGTTCCGGAATACGCCTTCGTCCATTTTCCTTTCGGATGATCTTTCTTTGCGATGATATTTTCGAAAGTTTTCAACGCTATATCGGCATATTCCTGTTTCCCCGTAGCAATGCTCAATTGCCCGAAAGCCATGGTTGCAAACGTGTATGAAAAAATATTGTAAGGCTCAATCAAGGGTCTTCCCTGTCTGTTTAAAGAAAAATACCAGTTATAGGAGCCGTCGTGCCCGTATTTTTTTAAAAATTCGCCGCCCAATACGGCACAGTCAAGCCATTCTCGACGCTTTTCAACCTTGTTGTACAACATCGAAAACAACCATACCTGACGGGCCTGAAGCCAGATAAATTTATCGGTATCAAAAACCGCCCCGTCTCTTTCGAGGCAGGAAAAATAGCCTCCATATTCGTTGTCCGGCGAGTTTTTTAACCAAAAAGGCAAGACATTATCAAAAAGTTCTTTTTTGTATAAGTCCTCGGTTTGTCTTAAATCCATGAGTTATAATTTTTATAATTTTAAATTCTGCCGCCAAATATATAAAATATTTTTTTATCGAATAAATATATTATAATTTTTTTTATTATTGAAGAAATATTCTTATTTTTGCAATATCTATATAGATTAACAGGAAAAATGAAGAATCCCGACAGACGAAATTTTCTTAAGAAATCAACCCTCGCAAGTATCTCAATTTGTGCGCCTCAAGTGATGTTGAACACATCCTGTGCCGAACCGAAAAATGAAAGCCCGAAGCGTCTATCCCCGGCAAATTTAATTGTACCTCAAAATAACGGACTGCGAATCACCGGAACTTTCCTCGATGAAATATCGCACGACATTCCGCATCAGAACTGGGGAGAAAAAGAATGGGAACAGGATTTTCAACACATGAAAAATATAGGCATCGATACGGTGATCCTGATTCGCTCCGGATACAGGAAATTCATCACTTACCCGTCAAAATACCTGATAGCGAAGGGGTGTTACATGCCCTCGACGGATCTGATGGATATGTATCTGCGTTTGGCCGACAAATACGGCATGAAGTTTTATTTCGGGCTGTACGATTCCGGCCATTATTGGGATACCGGCGACATGACGCACGAGATAGAGGACAACAAGTACGTGATCGATGAGGTGTGGGAAAATTACGGGGCGAAACACAACAGTTTTCAGGGATGGTACATCAGCGGAGAAATCAGCCGGGCAACAAAAGGGGCTATCGAAGCGTTTCATGCTATGGGAAAACAGTGCAAAGAGGTATCGGGCGGACTTCCCACCTTCATATCCCCGTGGATTGACGGAAAAAAAGCAGTTGCGGCCGAGGGATCGAGCCTGACCAAGGACGAAGCCGTCTCCGTACAGCAGCACGAAAAAGAATGGAACGAAATTTTCGACGGCATCCACGATGTGGTTGACGCCTGCGCTTTTCAGGACGGACATATCGACTACGATGAATTGGATGCGTTTTTTACTGTGAACAAGAAGTTGGCTGATAAATACGGAATGCAATGCTGGACAAACGCCGAGTCTTTCGACAGGGATATGCCGATAAAGTTTTTCCCCATCAAGTTCGATAAGCTCCGCATGAAGCTCGAAGCGGCAAAACGAGCCGGATATGACAAGGCGATCACCTTCGAGTTTTCGCACTTTATGAGCCCTCAGTCGGCCTATTTGCAGGCCGGACATCTCTATGACAGGTATAAAGAATATTTCAATATTTAAACGCATGGGAACAATAGTAAATACAGGTATCAAAGACAATCGCTTGCCCGAAGGAATTGCCATCAGACCCAATATGGGATACATGTCGTTTTTGGCTGTTGCGGCGGCTATCGGGGGCTTTCTTTTCGGTTACGACACGGCCGTTATTTCGGGAACCGTGGGGCAGGTGGCGGCTCAATTCGGCCTCGACGCCCTAAATTCGGGCTGGTATGTGGGCTGCGCTTTGGTTGGCTCGATTAGCGGCGTATTGGTTGCAGGTGTTTTGAGCGATAATATGGGACGGAAGAAAACCCTGCTCCTGTCGGCCTTGCTGTTTTCGTCGTCGGCGCTCTTGTGTACGTTTTCCGAAGGATTCAACGCTTTGGTGATAGCCCGCGTGATCGGCGGAATGGGTATTGGCGTGGTTTCCATTGTTTCGCCGTTGTACATCTCCGAAGTATCGGCGCCCCAATACCGAGGGCGTTTGGTTTCGCTCTATCAATTGGCGGTAACCATCGGATTTTTGGGCGCTTATCTTGTTAATTTCGGTTTGTTGAACTATTCGGAGGGCAGGGCGGCCGATCTTGCATCGCCTCAGTTACGTTTTATTTTTCACGATGAAGTCTGGCGTGCCATGTTGGGGATGGCTTTCATCCCCTCAATCCTCTTTTTTGCGATGATTTTCTTTATTCCCGAAAGTCCGCGATGGCTGATACTCAAATATCGGGAAAACAAGTCGCTCTACATCCTCAAACGGATATTCGGAACGACAGAGGCTGCCGAATACGAGATGAACGAAACAAAAAAGACGGCGCAAGCCGACGCCGGAAAAACCGACTGGCGCGTCATTCTCCGGCCGAACATTTTCAGGGCGGTGCTGATTGGTGCGGCGATTGCCATCCTTGGACAGTTTATGGGGGTTAACGCCGTTCTTTATTACGGGCCGTCGATATTCGAAAGCGCAGGCTTATCGAGCGGCGATTCGCTGGGTTATCAGGTGATTGTGGGCCTTGTGAACGTTGTTACAACCATCCTCGCCGTATTCATTATCGACAAGGTCGGACGAAAAAAATTGGTTTACTTCGGCGTGAGCGGGATGATTGTCTGCTTGGCTCTTATTGCGCTCTATTTCTCATTTGCCGGACAATGGGGCTTATCGAGTACGGTGTTGTTGGTGTTTTTCCTGCTGTATGTGTTCTCGTGCGCCATCTCCATATCGGCTGTTATTTTTGTTTTTCTCTCGGAGATGTATCCGATAAAAGTGCGGGGCGTGGCCATGTCCGTTGCCGGTTTTTCGTTGTGGATAGGTACGTATCTGATTGGGCAATTGACGCCTTGGTTGCTTGAAACCTTGACGCCGGCAGGCACATTCGTCCTCTTTGCCGTGATGTGTATCCCGTATATGCTGATTGTCTGGAAATTGATGCCCGAAACGGCCGGTAAATCCTTAGAAGAAATAGAAACATTTTGGGAAAGAAAAGGCGAGAACTAAGTGTCCTCGCCCCAATCTTCGTTCTATTTTGTTCTATTTCGCGAAACTTACGGCGCGTGTTTCGCGGATAACCGTAATCTTCACCTGACCGGGATAGGTCATATCGGTTTGGATTTTGCGGGCGATTTCTCCCGACAGTTTTTCGGTTTCCGTATCGGTTATTTTATCAGCGCCCACAATGACCCGAAGTTCCCTGCCGGCTTGAATGGCATAAGTCTTGATCACGCCGGGGTAGGATAATGCCAAGTTTTCCAGATCGTTCAAGCGTTTGATGTAGGCCTCCACAATTTCGCGGCGAGCGCCGGGACGCGCTCCCGAAATAGCGTCGCAAACCTGAACAATGGGAGCCAGCAACGAAGCCATCTCCACCTCGTCGTGGTGAGCGCCTATGGCGTTGCAGATATCGGGTTTCTCCTTGTATTTTTCGGCCAATTTCATACCGAGAAGAGCGTGCGGCAATTCGGGTTCGTCATCGGGTACTTTGCCGATATCGTGGAGCAAACCGGCGCGTTTTGCCTTTTTGGGGTTCAGGCCGAGTTCGGTGGCCATGATGGCGCACAAATTTGCCGTTTCGCGCGAGTGTTGCAGCAGGTTCTGCCCGTAAGAAGAGCGGTATTTCATTTTGCCGATGAGCCGTACAAGGTCGGGATGCAGGCCGTGAACGCCCAAGTCGATAACCGTTCGTTTTCCGGTTTCAATGATTTCATCTTCGATTTGTTTTTTCACTTTCGAAACCACTTCTTCAATACGCGCCGGATGGATGCGTCCGTCGGTAACGAGCTGGTGCAGCGACAAGCGGGCTACTTCGCGGCGGACGGGGTCGAAACCCGAAAGGACAATGGCTTCGGGGGTGTCGTCCACTACGATCTCTACGCCTGTGGCGGCTTCCAAGGCGCGTATGTTGCGTCCTTCGCGGCCAATGATGCGTCCTTTCACTTCGTCGGAATCGATGTGGAACACGGTGATGGCATTCTCGATGGCTGTTTCGGTTGCCACGCGCTGTATGGTTTGCACCACGATGCGCTTGGCTTCTTTGTTGGCCGTCATTTTCGCCTCTTCCATAATCTCGTTGATGTATGCTTGCGCGTCGGTTTTGGCTTCGTCTTTCAACGATTCAACCAAGCGTTCTTTGGCTTCGTTAGCCGAAAACCCCGATATGGTTTCCAAGCGCTCCACCAATTGGCGGTGCAATTTTTCCGCTTCGGCCTTACGTTTATCGAGGGCTTCGTGTTGGATTTCAAGATTTTGTTTGATCTCGTCCACCTCGTTGTTTTTCTTGTAAAGATCTTCCTGTCGCTGATTGAGCGACATTTCGCGCTGTCTCAATTTATTTTCGGCTACCTGAATTTTCGATGTACGGATGTTCGCCTGTTTCTCGGCTTCGTTTTTCATCGAAAGGATTTCCTCCTTGGCTTCCAAGAGCCTGTTTTTCTTAATGACTTCTGCGTCTTTTTCTGCGTCGTCTATTATTTTTCGGGCACGCGAGTTAACCCTCAAACTGACTACAAACCAGACAACTGCTGCTCCAATTAGCAGTCCGGCAATTCCTATCACTATTTCCATTTATTCTTTGTTTTATGTAATTAATTAAAAAACATCTCCAATTTGAGAACGCATAAAATTCCCCCGGGAAATGCACTTTCTTTTCTCTTTTCCAATACCGAATTATCATACAAAAAACGCACACAAATCGGCACGAAACTTGCGTGCAAATCTGGCGCGAACAAACCCGACATCCCCTGCAAAGGGGAAACAGGTTGGCTTCATGGCTGTTTTTTCAGATAAGTATCGAGTTCGTTTAAAAGCGAATTAATTTTATCCTCAAAGGGTTTCGTATCGTTTTTATCGCTAAACGAAAAATTCTTGGCCAACACTTGTATCGCCGTCATGGCTATAAAATCCTGGGCTATCATCCCCGAATTTTGACCATAAGCGATGCGGTATTGGTTCACTTTATCGTTTATTTTCTTGGCGGCAGCGCGAAAAGCGCCCTCTTCCGACCGGTTGATCTTAAGGGGGTATTTTCGTCCGTCCACTTCAAGAGTCAATAAAAATTTATCGTCGCCCATCACATAAATTTTACAGGGTTCATCCTTTCAACAAATTTATGCACTTGTCCACTTCGCGCACCATTTTCGACAACTTGGCCTTGGCCGCGTCCACATCCACCGAAGCGGCGGTGATGGTTCGAGCCATTTTCAGGTTGTCGTATTTTGTTTTCACCCGCTTCAATTCTTCGGCAGTATCGCTTATCGTTTGTTGCTTCTGCTGAATCTCGGCCGACAAACGAAGGTTGTCCTCACGCAGGGAGTCGCATAAATATAAAACTTGTTTTATGCGGACTTCCAAATCGATTAACAGCTTTTTTTGTTCGTCGGTCATAAGAAAACAAAATTCATACAAATATAATCAGAGAATTGGGTTTAGGCAAATTTTTTATTCTTATTTTTCGATATTTTATGCAATTACCCCGCTTTTTGTAATGAATTAGTTGAGGTTTGCGTATCTTTGGAACGAATTTATATTCGGTTAATTTTGAAAAAAAATATTGAGATGGAGAATTTAAAAATAACCGTCGCGCCGGAAATAACGGCGGCATGTCCCGTTTTTTCGGCAGCCCTTATGCTGTGCGATGTAACAAACTCGGCATCCAAAGCCGATCTATGGGACGAGATGGACGCGGCAATCGCCGATTTTCGCAGCAGCAAGCGATTGGAAGACATCAACAAACACCCGGTTATTTTTGCTACGCGGCAGGCTTATAAGAAATTGGGGAAAGATCCCAACCGCTACCGTCCGTCGGCGGAAGCGCTTTGCCGCCGTATTTTGCGCGACATAAATTTGTACAGGATAAATACGCTGGTGGATGCTATCAACCTGATTTCGATAAAGACCGGTTACTCCATCGGCGGATTTGATGCGGATAAGATTCGAGGGAGCATCTCGTTGGGCGTAGGCAGGACAGGGGAACGGTTCGAGGCTATCGGACGCGGGCTGCTGAACATCGAAGGATTGCCTGTCTATCGCGACGATCTTGGTGGAATCGGCACGCCGACGAGCGACGAAGAACGGACTAAAATTACCGATAATACATCGCGTTTGTTGATGATTATCAACGGTTATTCGGGAAAAGAGGGCTTGACGGAGGCTGTGGATTTTTCGATGGAGGTATTGAAACGCTATGCCGATGGAAAAAATTTTGAGACTGCAGTGGTGTTGTAATAAAAAAACAAAACCCCGAAAAATCAATGACTTTCGGGGCTTCGCTCTTTTTACTTCCACATTTGTGGTACCACCAGGAATCGAACCGGGGACACACGGATTTTCAGTCCGTTGCTCTACCAACTGAGCTATGGTACCGTGGTGTTTTTGTTTTGCGAGTGCAAAGATAGGCTATTTTTTTTTATTGCCAAAAAATATATCGAAAACTTACGCTTAAAAAATGATTTAAAGCTACGGGTTAAGCCTTAAAAATAATATTTCAACCCGACACTGAGGATGTGTTTCATCCGAAAATTTGTATCGATAAACCTTTCGAAGATGGAATTGACGCAATATTCGTAATCGTATTCACCGAAAAGAGCCCATTTGGGCAAGGGGAAATATTCTGCTCCGGCTCTGGCTGTATAGCCGAAATAGGTCAGGTTTTTGTCTGTCCAAAGCCCTTGGGCGTCTGTTATTTCCGTTCGCTGGGTTCCGATTAGGCCTCCGATGCCGACCAACAGGCTTATTTTTTCGCCGTAATCGAATATCAGCATCGGTTTGAGGGTGTTAAACTTGCCTCTTGCCCCCATACTGTCTAAAATCCGGTGCGATGCGCTTAGTTCTACCTTGATGTCTTCGCATAACCGATACCCTGCGGCCATCGAAACTCCGGGCATTTCGTACTTTACGTCGTAATCGTACGCTATTGAAGCGTACTTGTTGCTCTTATATATTTGCTGCGCATGGAGCGTGCCGGCATACAAAAGAGCAATCGATATAAAATATCTGATTTTCATTGGATTGTGGTGATTTTAATCTGCAGTTTGTCATGAAAATTACAGATTTATCCGGCAATCAACAGGAAATAGTTTTTTTTGCCGCGTTGAGCCAGCAGGTATTTCCCGCCGATAAGCGATGTTGCATCGACGACTGTGTCGAAAGATTCAAGCTTTTCCTTATTGATCATCACGCCGCCGGCCTGCGTAGTTTTGCGCATTTCGCCTTTTGATGGGAAAACGGCGGCCTCTTCCGTGAGCAAATCAACCGCTTTGATTCCTTCTTGCAGCTTGGCTTTCGATACGGAAAACTGCGGAACGCCTTCGAAAACTTGCAGCAGCGTTTCTTCGTCGGTGGAACGAAGCGTTTCCGAGGTGGCCTTTCCAAAAAGGATTTCGGAGGCTTCCACCGCCTTGTCGTAGTCGGCACGCGAATGTACCATCACCGTAACTTCTTCTGCGAGGCGTTTCTGTAAGGGGCGCAGGTGGGGGGCAGCCTCCTGTTGGGCAATGAGCGAATCGATTTCTTCTTTCGAAAGAGCGGTGAATATCTTGATGTATTTGGCCGCGTCGGCATCGCTCACGCTCAGCCAAAACTGGTAAAATTTGTAAGGCGACGTGTAGCGGCGATCCAACCATACGTTTCCGCTTTCGGTCTTGCCGAATTTCCCGCCGTCGGCTTTTGTGATGAGTGGGCAGGTCAGCGCGAAGGCTTCGCCCCCGTCTTTACGGCGAATGAGTTCGGTGCCGGTGGTGATATTGCCCCACTGGTCGGATCCGCCCATTTGCAAGCGGCACCCATTGTTGCGGTACAGATGCAGGAAATCGTATCCTTGCAGCAACTGATACGAAAATTCGGTGAAAGACATCCCCTCGCTCGATTCGCCGCTGAGGCGTTTCTTTACCGAGTCTTTAGCCATCATGTAATTGACGGTGATGTGTTTGCCGATATCGCGGATGAAAGCGAGGAATGTGTAGTCTTTCATCCAGTCGTAGTTATTGACAAGGATGGCTTTGTTGGGAATGTCGCTCTCGAAATCGAGGAATTTCGACAGTTGTTTTTTGAGCGCATCCTGATTGCGGAGGAGGGTATCCTCATCCAACAGTTTGCGTTCGGCCGATTTCATCGACGGGTCGCCAATCATACCGGTGGCTCCCCCCACCAAAGCGATAGGCGTGTGCCCTGCGCGTTGAAAATGTTTGAGCATCATCACGCCCACCAAGTGGCCGATGTGCAGTGAGTCGGCGGTGGGGTCGATACCCACGTAGCCAGCTGTTTGTTCTTTCAGCAACTGTTCTTCCGTTCCCGGCATGATGTCCTGAATCATACCTCGCCACCGAAGTTCTTCCACAAAATTCATTCTGTATATCCGTTTTAATAAAATTTGGAATGCAAAGGTACATAAAATCGCGGACATGACCGAAAAAACAGTTTCGATTGATTGAAAAAATAACCGGAAGGAATAATGATTTTTTCCGGGAATGATTTCTGTTTTTTAGTGGAGTTGGTCATATTTTTCAACAAAAAATGCAATGTTTTAATTAATTAACATAGAGTTAAGTAATTTATTAGTTATTTTGCTCCCGAATTACAAGGTTGACCATTATGAATAAAATAATCGCTTTAGCGAATCAAAAAGGAGGGGTAGGGAAGACCACTACCACCATCAATCTGGCAGCGTCGTTGGCTGCCATGGACAAAAAAGTCCTCGTAGTCGATGCCGACCCGCAAGCCAACGCCTCATCGGGATTAGGGATTGACATAAAAAGCGCCAAAAAGACCATTTATGAGGGGCTGATTGGAAAATGTACGCCTGAGGAGACGGTGCAAAAAACGCCGTTTGAGAACATCGACATCATTTCGTCACACATCAATCTTGTGGGCGCCGAATTAGAGTTGGTGCAGATGGAAAACCGCGAGAAGCGTGTCAGGGATATGCTGTTTCCGCTCAAAAACAAATACGATTTTATTCTCATCGACTGTTCCCCGTCGCTTGGCATCATCACGGTAAATGTGCTCACTGCCGCCGATTCGGTGATAATCCCCGTGCAATGCGAATATTTCGCGCTCGAAGGCTTGAGCAAGTTACTTAACACCATCAAAATTATTAAGTCGAAACTCAATACCCGATTGGAAATCGAAGGGTTCGTGCTGACCATGTACGATTCGCGCCTCCGTCTTCACAACCAGATATACGAGGAAGTGAAACATCATTTCAGAGAGTTGGTTTTCAATACGGTCATACAGCGGAATGTTGCGCTGAGCGAGTCGCAAAGCCATGCCAAACCGGCGTTAATGTACGACGCCGGATCGCGCGGCGCTGTCAACTATATGCAATTGGCGCAAGAGTTAATCGAAAAAAATGCTTAACTTTGCAATTCTTTACCGAAAAAAGATATGAGTAAAAAAAATGCACTGGGACGCGGTTTAGACGCTCTGATCACGTTTAATGACGGCGAAACGCAGGGTTCTTCTTCGATTAACGAGGTGGAATTGTCCAAAATTGTCGCTAACCCCGATCAGCCGCGCCGTTTGTTTGATGAAGAGGCCTTGGAAGAATTGGCGGTATCTATTCGTCAGAATGGCGTTATTCAACCGATCACCCTCCGCGAAGTGGGCGATGATACATACCAGATTGTGGCCGGCGAACGGCGTTATCGGGCATCGCAGATAGCAGGACTGACGTCAATTCCGGCATACATCAAGACGGTGAACGACGATGAAGTGATGGAAATGGCTCTCATCGAAAACATTCAACGTGAAGACCTCAACTCCATCGAAATCGCCTTGGCCTATCAGAATTTGATGGATTCGCTCTCCATAACGCAGGAGCAGTTGAGCGGCCGTGTCGGAAAAAAACGCGCTACGATAGCCAACTATTTGCGTCTGTTGAAGTTGCCCGCCGATGTGCAGATGGGCGTGAAAGACAAAAAAATAGATATGGGACATGCCCGCGCCTTGGTTACGATGAGCGATCCTTTGGAACAATTGGCGCTTTACAACCGGATTCTGGATGAAGGTCTGTCGGTACGTGCTGTGGAATCTATTGTGCGGAAAGAAGGAGACGCAAAGAAGACCTTTCCTAAAAAGAGCACGGAAAAATCGGCTCCGGCCAACGATTTCGGGTCGTTGCAAAAACACCTTTCGTCGTATTTTAAAACCGATGTGCAATTTGTTTGCAACAAACGAGGCAAAGGAAAAATAACCATCCCCTTTAATTCTATCGAAGAATTGGAGCGGCTCATCGTGATGTTCGATGGGATAAAGAAATGAAAATTATGACCCTTGGCGGTTTGCGCCGCTTCTTTGTAGGTTGATGTATGAAGCAAGTCATCAGTGTGTGGGTGTGTGTCGTTTTTTCGACAGGTCTTTTTGGACAGGTCGGGGAAAATAAGCTGCAACAGCCACCCGATTCGATAGAAACGGTATTGCCGACCGATACGATCGTCGGCATCGCGGTGGAAAAAACATTCCCTGCACTGCAAAGCGATTCGGTGATTATCAAGGACATGCCGAAGAAGGTTTTGTCCGACCCGATCGACCTTGCTATCAAACAAAAGACGGATAGCCTCGCACGGGTTTTGCCCGGCGATTCGGCGCTTTTACCCAAGATAAAGGTTTTTAAGCCGGAGCCCCGAAAAGCAGTGATTTATTCGATGATTTTTCCCGGATTGGGACAAATATACAACCGTAAATATTGGAAGTTGCCCATCCTTTATGGCGGATTCATAGGATTTACATACGCCATATCGTGGAACAACAGCCATTACAGAGATTATATGGGCGGGTACATAGATATTGTAGATGACGACCCCAATACCAACCGTTGGGAGAAATTTATTCCTTATGGCTATACGCCCGATACGGTGGATAAATCGTGGCTGACCAATGCGTTGAAAGACCGCAAGGATTATTTCCGTTATTACCGCGATTTCAGTATCATCGGTACAGTTGCGCTTTACGGGTTAGCAATTGTGGATGCGTATGTGGATGCACAATTGTTTGATTTTGATATCAGCCCGGATTTATCGATGCGGATAGAGCCCGCTATTTTGAATAGAAACGGCTCCGGTTTTTTGGCAAATGCCTACGGAGTGCAGTGGAGTTTTAACTTTTAACAAATTTTTTTTGTGAGAGGCAAACCTCTTGATTTGCTTTTCCGAAAACCTTTTTGCATAATGAAAAGAAAAAATCTGTTTTTATCGGTATGCTTTTTATCCGGATTTTTGAGCTTGTCGGCTCAACAGCCTGCCCGACAAGCAAAAGATACCCTTCGGGATAACGCTATTGTGCCGCCTGAAGTTTTGAACCAGCATCTTGCCACGCTCTTGCACGACTGGCAATTGGAATTTTCCAAATCGGAAAACGACTGTTCCCGAGGTGCAAATGTTATTTATTCCGATACCGTTTATATGCATCGGTTGTACAAACTTCCGTCGGAGATGGAATTATCGTATAATCAAGTCGTCCGATCGTATATCGATATGTATGCCAATCGCAAGCGGGAACTTGTGGGCTATATGCTTGCGCTGGGCGATTACTATTTTCCGATGTTTGAAGAAGCGCTCGACCGTTACGGCTTACCCTTGGAATTGAAATACTTGCCCGTCATCGAGTCGGCATTGAACCCCGTTGCCGTTTCGCGAGTGGGAGCTACCGGATTGTGGCAATTTATGTTGAAAACGGGAAAAGGCTACGGATTGGATGTCAACAGTTTGGTGGACGAGCGGCGTGATCCCTACAAAGCTACTGATGCGGCAGCCCGTTACCTGAAAGATTTGTACGCGATTTATGGCGATTGGAACTTGGTCATCGCAGCTTACAATTGCGGCCCGGGAAATGTGAATAAGGCCATCGCGCGAAGCGGGGGCAAGAACGATTATTGGCAGATATATTACGGACTTCCGCGCGAAACGAGGGGTTATGTGCCTGCTTTTATTGCCGCAAACTATATCATGAATTATTACGACAAACACCATATTTGTCCCGAAGTATTGTACAGTCCGATGAGCGCCCTCGATACGATCCATGTGGATAAAGAGATTCATTTTGCACAAATCTCGGCTGTGTTGGGTGTTCCCATCGATGAAATTCGCCGATTGAATCCGCAGTTTAAAAAAGACATCATTCCGGGTAATTTTCATACTTACGCCTTGGTGTTGCCGACGAACAAAGCCGTGGCATTTATCGATAAGAGAAACGAGATATTGGAATACCGCAAAAACGAATATTTGGTGCATCGCGCCAATACCGATGAATTTGTGCGTTCCGACGAGCTTTCCGGAGGAACGTCGGCAAATGTGTATTATCGGGTACGTAAGGGCGATAATCTGGGGAAAATAGCCCAGCGAAATGGGGTTACCGTGGCTCAACTGAAATCGTGGAACGGCTTGCGCTCCACAAAGCTGTCGATTGGAAAACGGCTGATAGTGAAAAAAAGAGCGGCGGCTCCGGTTTCAACGCCCCAACCCGCAGAACGGGTATTGGCTCAAAATACGGATACGGTTGCCGATCCTGCCACCTCCGGTCCGATTTCAAAGGGCAGCATCATTGCCCAATATTTCGAACAGCAACACTCGAAACACGCTTCTCCGGAAAATAACATTGTTTTGGCTGAAGGAATGGCGGCGTCGGAATCCGAGTTAGAACAACCGGAACCAATAGAAGAACAAACGGTAGAGCAACCGGAGGATAGCCTGTCGTCCGAAGACATATCCGATGTTGAGCCAATTGAACCGACTGAGCCTCAAGTTTATCCGAAAACAACGACGACCATTGTGTATTACAAAGTCCGCAAGGGCGATAATTTAGAGAAAATAGCCCGTCGACATGGCGTTACCGTAGAACAACTGAAATTGTGGAACGGATTAAATTCGACGAAAATATCGGTTGGCGATCGCTTGGTTGTAAACGAAAAGAAAACCGTTGCGGCGGCAGTAACCGATAACAAAGAGGCTGCTTTATCGCCGTCGGTTAGAGACCCCTTATTCCACAATTCCCATGCTTCGCAATAAAAAGCTGGCGTTCATGTTTTTGGCGATTCCTTCGTGCAGTTTGTAGTCGAACGAAAGCGCGTTTCCCGAAATGGTTGCGTCGAAATGAAAATTTTTTATCTTGCCCGAAAATTCATCCTCCAAAGCGCCGAGGGCGAGGTCGTGCGTGGCGATAATTCCGTTTCCGCCCAGTTCCACTAACCGTTTCATCAGTGAGAACGAACCTTTCTGTTTGTCTTCGGAATTGGTGCCTTTTAATATCTCGTCCAAGATGATAAATAATCCGTCTTCGCCTGATTTCAGCCTTTCGATAATCATTTTCAAACGTTTCAATTCCGCGAAAAAATAGGATTCGTTGTTCACTAACGAGTCGGCTGTCCGCAGGTTTGTCAGCAGGCTGCCGGGGTAAAATTCCATTTTTTCGGCGCAAACGGGCAATCCCACTGAGGCCAACAAGTGGTTTACGCCGACGGTTCGCAGGTAAGTGCTTTTCCCCGCCATGTTTGCACCCGTTACAATCATGAAAAAGGGTTTGCTCACGATGTGTATGTCGTTTTTGACACATTTTTCGCGCGGGATGAGGGGATGTCCCATTTGTTCGCCCACAAGGCGAAATTTTTCCGAAAATGAAGGATAGACATAATCGGGGTGATTTGCCGCGAATGTAGCGAGCGAGATCATTGCATCTGTTTTTGCGAGGGAGGAGAACCATTTGCCCGTTTTGTCCGAATATTTTTGCATCCATGCCTCAATTTTCAGTGCGTAACGTACATTCCACATCAGGAAGGGGTTGAGCAGCAACATTATCGGAAAACCGAAGGACTGATTCAGGTTTCGGTGCAGTGAAATCAGATCGGCGACGGCTTTCGACGCCGCTTCGGGTTGGGTAATTTGCAAATGTATATCGTGGAGTTCCCGACTTTTAAACGATTCGTTTTCAATCAGCCCGAAAAGTCGGCTGTATGCGTCCAAAATCTTGATTTTTTTATCGAAAATCCGGTACGTGCAACTGATTTGCTTCATTGGGACGAAGGATAGAAACAGCGTCAGCAAATAAAATGTAACCATTAAACTGCCTGACATTCCAAAAAACAGCAGGGCGAACATTAGCAGATAAACGAAGGGTATAGCGACGACGGTCATTTTCCAAAAACGGGCATTGGAAAGTTTTTCTGTGCCGCGAAACAGTGATTCCGCTTCTTCTTTTGTAGGAATTGTATCGTCGGCCATAAGGCCGATAGCGCGAAATTCAAGGCAAAAGTCCTCTTTTTCTTCCAATTCCTTGACCGTTTGCTGGCGCATCGAGATGCGCTCCCGATTGCGCATCGGCTGTTCGAAAATGTCGATCAGCGATTCTTTTCCGATGAGCAGCGCCGTGCGGTTGACTTGTTGAAATAACGATTTTTCGCCGAATACGTCAAGGTCGAAGCTGAAATCGTGCGCCGGGTCGATACACTTGGTTGCGCCGTCGAAACGGGAAAAATCGAAACGAAAAGCTTTCAGTTCGTCTTCCGCTATCTCGCGAAGCGTTTCGGAACGAGAACGCTGCTTCGACAAGCGATTGTGGCGGAGCACAAGAAACAGGAAGGCCGCCAAACTTAATCCGGCAGAAGCAATGGTTGCTGCAAGGCTGTGTCGCAGAAAATAAGGGCACAACAGCATAAGGATAAACGTCAATGTCCTGAAAAAACTGTTGACCGTCAACCGGTTTCGATATTCTTCGCTCCGTTTTTTGTGAAGATCGGATAGTGATGTGTAAAACGCGATTCGCTTGTCGATACTCATCTTTTTTTGATTGGCAATGCTTGTTTCTTTATGATGTTTTTTGGGTTTTGTATGTGTGAAAACTTCTCATTTTCATCCTTCATCACATTTCATTCTTCAAAAGAAGATATTTTTTTGCAAAGGAACAAAAAATCGGTGGTTTTTTATCGTTTTCATTCTTTTAATAAATCACGTGTGCGGAAATAGATAAAAATGGCCTATTTTTGTACGGTCATATAACGCTTTATACCATAATGAGATATATTTTGTCCTTTTTTGTATTCTCCTGTACGCTTGTCCTGTCGGCTCAAACGGCTGATTATGCGCAGTGGGTGCGGCGTTCGGCGAATTACGTCGAAGCCAACAAGGTCGATAGCGCAGCTTACGCGCTTCAGCAAGCCATGTCGGTCGATCCTGCTAACCCGCAAAATCCGTTTTTGTTGATGAACCTTGGCTTGATGCAGCAGGAGATGAGGTTGCTCGACGACGCTTACCTTTCGCTATCCGCTTCGCTGATGAACAACCCCGATTCGATAGTCGTCCTGCACTGTCGGGCGGCTTTGCTGTGCGACATGGGGAGATACGACGAAGCGATGGACGATTACAACAGCATCCTCAACACGAAGGACTCCGATATTGAGGCGCATTACCGCCGGGGACTCCTGTTCTTGGAAAAGAACGACCGCGTAAAAGCCGAAGCCGATTTTGCCGCCGCCGACAACATTGATCCGCAAAATGTTTTTTCGCGGCTGAGCAAAGCCTTGCTCTATAAATTGGACGATAATTGGGATGCCGCCGAGAAAATATATACCGAGTTGATACGGAAAGAAAAGGGTGCGGTTTCGGGTTATTATATGAACCGTGCTGAATGTTACGTAAATACCGGCCAACTATCGAAAGCGTCAGTCGATTTGCGTAATGTTGAGGCTTACGAAAAAGACAATCCCTACTTTTATTTTTTGCAGGGGCGCATCCGTCTGTCGCAATACGACAAATTGGCCGCCAAAGAAGATTTCGAAAAGGCTAAACGCTTGGGCTACGACGAGGTTATAGCCGATGAGTGGATTGCCAAATGCAAATAGAAACAGCAACTCTTGTTTTCCGCAATGCAGCACCCATTTCGGCGCTCTAAGAATTTTAGTTTTTAGTTCTTAGTTCTTCGGGGTTAAGCAATCCGGAAAACAACCCTTAGCAATGCCGTATCTGTATGGCTGAAAGCCATGTAGCATTAGCGCAGGGAACCTCCTGTGTAACGGTTACCCTCGCACCCAAAGGGCTGAAAGCCCGCAAGCAAGGTTGATTTTGCCCTTTCAGGGCGCAGACGGTGGGGGGGGACCCATTTGTAGGGCGGCTTGCCTGTCGGCAGACAGGTGCCCTACGCTGTCGATTTTGCTCTTTCAGAGCAGTTGGGTAATCGAAAAATCCGTAGGATTTTCATATCAATAGAAACCAAGACACCCCACCAAATGCAACCCCGTACGGGGTTGAACGACATTTAGCCCTTTGGTTTCTATTGATATGAATGGCCTGCGGCCAAGAACCTTCCTCAAAATTCCCTTAGTAGCCCAAGGTTACACACCACCGCGCACCCTTATTTTCCTGATAAATAATGGAATAAGGGCAAGAATGGAGGGGCAAATTCACGGCTACTAAGGGTTGGAAATGGTATTTTTGTAGAGACACGGCATGCCACGTCTCTACAGTCGCCAAATGCCGTATCTGTATGGCTTTCAGCCTTT
>JAISUH010000054.1 GCA_031272205.1 Dysgonamonadaceae bacterium
ATCCTCGCATTTGAGGGCGATTCGCAGGTGTTTTTCTTCGAGGGATCTTATTCCGAATATGAGGAAAATAAGCGGGCACGGATAGGAAATGCCGAGCCGAAGCGAATCCGATACCGAAAATTGATGGAATAAGATGCTGATTATAAGCGGCAGTCAATTCCCCACTATCTCATACGTTATTCCTTTCTCAGTGTTCAGGTCGTAAAGGTACGTTTTTTTCGGATAATTTTCGGGGATAACGAGATTTGCCTCTTTCGATATGAGAGGTGTTTTGATGTCGGGAACAGCGAAAAGCGGATTTGGATTTTCGCCTTTTGCAGGTTTCAGCCCCTTGCCTTTTAGTGGTGTGAGGCTACGCAAGCGGCAATTGCCCCCGTTTCGTGAAAAAATTGTCAGTTTTTTGATTTTTCCGTTTTCCCAATCCATATCGATCACAAAGCCGCCGCGAGCGACAAGTCCGCTCACACTGCCCTTTTTCCATACATCGGGCAAAGCGGGGAGGAGATATACAAAACCGTCGTGGCTTTGTAAGAACATCTCGGCAATTCCCGCTGTACATCCGAAGTTTCCATCGATCTGAAAAGGCGGATGGGCGTCAAACATATTTCCGTAAGTGCCGCCTTTTTTCGGTTCAAGACCAACCAAATCCAACTGATTGGTAAGCAGTTTGTATGCGTGATTGCCGTCGAGAAGCCTTGCCCAGAGGCAAATTTTCCAAGCCATAGACCAGCCTGTTGACGGATCGCCGCGATATTTCAGAACATTTTTTGCCGCTTCGCTTAATTCGGGAGTGCGAAAAGGGGAAATTTGATTGCTTGGGAACATACCGTACAAGTGCGATACATGGCGATGAGTGTCGGCAGGCGAGTCCCAATCGTGGAGCCATTCCTGCAACTGATTATGTCGTCCTATCTGCAAGGGCGGAAGCAGAGCGCGTTTTGTGGCGATGGTATCGGCAAATTCGTGGTCTGTATCAAGAATTTCCGATGCTGAAATAAGGTTAGAAAAAAGATCGAAAATCAGTTCGTTGTCTATTGTGGTTCCCGCACTGATTGAGGCTTTGCGATTACTCCCCCCGTGTGGATTTTCGGGAGAATCTGACGGAGAGGCTACGAGCCATCCATGATCCGGTTCGGGAATGAGAAAATCGTTGAAAAACATTGCCGCTTCGCGCATTGCCGGATATATGCGGCGCAAATAATCCTTATCGCCGGTATATAAATACCTGTACCACAGATGCTGACAAACCCAAGCGCCGCCTGTTATCCACATACCGGAGGAAGCGCGATCGACCGGACCTGTAATCCGCCATATATCGGTATTGTGATGAAGAACCCATCCACGGCATCCGTACATCATTCGGGCAGTTTCGGCGCCGGTTATGGCCAATTCCTCAATCATTTTCAGCATTGGCTCGTGCATCTCGCTCAAATTAGCGCTTTCGGCAGGCCAATAATTCATTTCGAGGTTGATGTTACAAGTATATTTGCTATCCCAAGAGGGCAACAGGCGGTCATTCCAAATCCCTTGAAGATTAGCGGGTTGAGTGCCGGGTAGGGAACTGCAAATAAGCAAATATCTTCCGAATTGAAAATAGAGTGCGGCGAGTGAGGGATCGAAAATTGTTGCAAAATCGCGAATTCTTTGGTCGGTGGGTTTATTTTCCGCCTCGGTATGACCTAAATCAAGGGAAACTCGATCCATATAACTGCGGAAAAAAGCCGTATGTTCCGCTTTTGCCGTTTCATAATCGTTTGAATATGCTTTATTTATATAAGAAAGACATTTTTCTGTTTTATTTCCCGACAGATCGTTGTAATTGACAAAATTGGTAGCAACGGCGATATAGATTATCAGTTCGTCGGCATTTTCAACAGAGATCAGATTGTCGGCTACAGTCAGTTTTCCGCTGCTAACCTTCGGTTTGATACGGGTTTCAAACTGCACCTTGCCGCTCTGTTTTTCGTGTGAAGTAGTTATTCCTCTTATAATCAGTTGATTTTCATCGGTTGATTGTTCTAATTTTTCCAAAGGACTGGTAAAAAAAGCATTGCAGGTAACGGACTTAGGCTTATCGGCTGTAATTCTGACGATTATGGTTTGGTCGGTAAAAGAAGTGAACACTTCGCGGCGGAAATGTACTCCGTTTGCTTTGTATTGAACGTCAGCAAGGGCATTGCCAATATCGAGCGAGCGGCGATAATCGGAATAATCGCTGTGCGCGGGGAATGATATGAACAGGTCGCCAAGTGTTTGATAGGGCATTCCGTGATTTTTTGGCGACATAATTTTTGCTGTTGCCAAGTTTTCGGCCTCAACAAATTTTTCCTCAAAAATCAGGCGGCGAACGGTTTCCAAAACGCCCGGTTCAAGAATATGGGCGTTGGAGTTGGGTGAACCGGCCCAGATTGTTTCTTCGTTCAGTTGCAGGTGTTCAACTTCCGGCGTTCCGAAAACCATAGCGCCCAAACGTCCATTTCCCAGCGGGAGAGCCTGATTCCAGTCGGCGGCGGGGCGATCGTACCAAAGCGTTAGCGGCGAAGTTTGAGCGTTTAAAGGGATAATTGTCATGCAAAAACAGATGATTATAAGCAGTTGCATGGCTTTCGCTGCGTTGCGGCCTATATGACGGCTAATTTTCATTTTCATTTTCAATTCTTAATTCCTAATTCTTAATTCTTAATTCTTAAGGGCACCTCTAATTTTCACTTTTTTGCAATTCAGCCAGAGGTGCGTTAAAACTCTGGCTGCAATTTGCCTGCAAAGTTAATGTATTTTTTTTAATTGACAAGCGTTTTTTTTGAAAATCTTCTATCTATCTATCAGCATTTTATAAGTTATTCGATAATCGTTTATTTTAAGATTTTACAGGTACGGGGTTCAGTTGCAGGCGGATAATCTGTTTGTAGCGTAACATATTGTAAAACAGATTGATAAGTCCAATTACACCCTTTATTCGCCGAAAACCGATACAACGACTGAAAAAATCGTGCA
>JAISUH010000042.1 GCA_031272205.1 Dysgonamonadaceae bacterium
GAAGGTTTTCTGTGGCATTTCCTGCAAGGCTGGTGGTACAGGACATTGGTTGACGCCAAGATTTTTGAAATCAAAAGGGCTTGCGGCGATGATAAAGAGAAAATCAACGAATATTTGAAGGTTAACTATCAAATTGATTTAAATTATACCCGAAATGATATAACTTAATAAATAATTAGTATATTTGCACCCGATAAGGTACAATAATAATTACGAATTACGAAATGAAATTATCGGAGTTTGTTAAAAATAAGCGGAAAGAATTTAGTCTTACGCAAGTGGATTTATCCGAAAAATCGGGCGTAGGACTGCGTTTTGTACGCGAAATGGAACAGGGTAAAACTACTCTGCGGATGGATAAGGTCAATCAGGTTTTGCAACTCTTTGGCGCAGAACTTGGTCCAATTACGAATTACGAATTACGATGAAAAAGGCGGCGATATATTTCAAAAGTGCATTGGCCGGCGTTTTGACCGAAGACGAGAACGGTTATACATTTTTGTATGACAGTCTGTATCTTGCAGAAAAAAACGACCCGATAAGCCTGACCTTGCCTTTGCAGGACAAGCCTTTTGAAAGCAAGGTTTTGTTTCCGTTTTTCGACGGACTGATTCCCGAAGGCTGGCTGTTGGATATCGCGCAAAAATACTGGAAAATAGACGGACGCGACCGGTTTTCGCTGCTTTTGGCATGCTGCAAAGACTGTATCGGCGCGGTAAGCGTAGTTCCAATTACGAATTACGAAACATCGTTCGACGTTAGTCAATTACGAATTACGAATTACGAAACATCGTTCGACGTTAGTCAATTACGAATTACGGAATAAATCAATAAAACTTTATAAATCAATGAAATCAGATAATATAATACGGGAAAAATCTTTTGCATTTGCTATACGAATTGTTAATTTGTATAGATATTTGTGCGAAGAAAAAAAAGAATTTGTCTTATCAAAACAGATTTTACGCAGTGGAACTTCAATCGGAGCCAATGTTGAAGAATCTGTCGGAGGACAATCAGATAAGGATTTTTACACAAAAATAACTATTGCTTACAAAGAAGCCAGAGAAACTGTTTATTGGCTAAAATTGCTTTTAGCAACGCATTATTTGTCACAGGAACAGGCAGACAATTTATTGAACGATGCAGAGGAAATCTGTAAAATTCTTGGTAAAATTCAATTAACGCTCAAAAAACGTAATTCGTAATTACTAATTCGTAATTGTATTATGAAGTGTTTGTTTTGTTATAAGGAATTGCAAGGCCATGAAATAGACTTTCATCCTTCCTGCTCGCGAAAAATGTTCGGCACAACTGTTACGCCTGTGTTGCCATATACCCGTGCGCAAATGTCAGAATTGGCGACACAGGTCATACGCTCACAGATCATCGTTACCGGCGTGCAGGCAAAACTATCACTTGATATTCAGCTCCCCTCAATTCCACGAGGGGGACGAAATACTCCGAAACGCTCGTCCATTGTTGAATTATGGGGGAAATACATATTAAAACCGCAAACCGAATCTCACACTCAATTACCTGAAAATGAAGATTTGACAATGCACTTGGCTGAAATTTCGGGAATAAAAACCGTTCCGCACACGCTCATGCGCTTTGCCGACGGCGAACGGTGTTATCTTACAAAACGCATCGACCGCAGCGAAACAGGCGAAAAATTGCCGATGGAAGATATGTGCCAACTGACCGAACGGCTTACGGAATACAAATATAAAGGCAGTTACGAACAAATTGCAAAAACTGTTTTGCGTTTTTCGGCAGCCCCAAAACTCGATTTGGCGAATTTTTGGGAACTTGTGCTGTTTTGCTACCTGACGGGAAATGCCAATATGCACCTGAAAAATTTTTCGCTTTACAGTAAGAATCAGGGACAATACCTGCTCGCGCCCGCTTACGACCTGCTTTCCACCGCTTTGGCAATGCCCGAAGATAGCGAAGAACTCGCCCTGACATTGAACGGCAAAAAGCGGGAACTGATCCTTTCGGATTTTGAAACGGCTTTTGTGGAATCGGGGTTAAATAAGAAAGTAGCGGAAAATATTTTTGCCAAATATCAAAAAATCATCCCCAAATGGCTTGATTTTATTGAAAATTCGTTTTTGAAGAAAAAGTTGCAAGAAGAATATATTAAACTGATAAACAGGCAAAAAGCCTTATTTGACTGAACAATGAAAATATCCATCATCACAACATCATACAACAGCGCTTCAACCATTCGCGACACCATTGAAAGCGTTATTGCGCAGGACTATCCCGATATAGAGCATATTATTGTGGATGGGGCGAGCAATGACGATACCTTGGCGATTGTAAAGAGCTATGGAGACCGGATTGCCCGAATCATATCCGAACCCGACAAGGGCATCTACGATGCGATGAACAAGGGCATACGGGCTGCAAGCGGAGACGTGATCGGCATCCTTAATTCCGATGATTTTTTTACGTCTGCAGACGTGTTATCGACCGTAGCGAAAACTTTTCTTGAAAACGATATAGAGGCTTTGTACGGCGACGTGCATTTCGTGAACTCCAACAATCTGCAAAAGCAGGTGCGGTATTATTCGTCGAAGATTTTCAAACCAACGCTGTTCCGCTTCGGGTTTATGCCGGCACATCCGTCTTTTTACATGAAAAAAAGCTGTTACGAGACATACGGACTTTACCCGCTCGATTACAAAATAGCTGCCGATTACGAACTTTTGATCCGTTATTTGTACAAATACGGCGTCCGATATAAATACGTGGCGAAAGATTTCATCACCATGCGTACCGGAGGCGTGAGCACAGAAAACATTAAAAGCCGTATTGTGTTGAATCAAGAAATCGTCAAAGCTTGTGCAAAATATGGCATAAAAACCAATATGTTTCTGTTATCGTTGAAATATTTTTACAAAATTTTTGAATTGCGAAAATGAGCATCCTTATCACCGGCATACAAGGCTTCGTCGGTTCCAATCTTACGAAAAATTGGAACGGACAGTTCCCTCTCTACGGTTTGGACATCAACCCATCGCCGAAAGAAGGCGTGATTCGTATTTTTTCATGGGACGAACTGGGTAAAGTTCCGAAAGTAGAGGCCATCGTCCATTTGGCAGGAAAGGCTCACGACACAAAAAACGACGGCTTGGCCGAGGCCTATTTCCAAATCAATACGGAACTCACCAAAAAGATCTTCGATTATTTCCTGCAATCCGATGCACAAACCTTCATTTTTTTCAGCTCCGTGAAAGCTGCCGCCGATCGCGTCGAAGGTGAAATTCTCACGGAAGACATAAACCCGAATCCCATCGGGCCTTATGGCGAATCGAAAATATTGGCGGAGAAATACATACTGAAAATTGGAGGCCAAGATCCAAGAGCCAAAGACAAAAAGATATATATCCTCCGTCCCTGTATGATTCACGGGCCGGGCAACAAAGGCAACCTGAACCTTTTGTATGATGCGGTAAAAAAAGGCATCCCCTGGCCCTTGGGCGCATACGAAAACCGACGGTCGTTTTGTTCCATCGATAATATTGCGTTTGTGGTGAAGGAACTGATCCAAAGGAACAACGTGCCCTGCGGCATTTATCACGTGAGCGACGATGAGGCTTTGGCCACCAACGATTTAATCGGCCTTATTTGTGGCAGCTTGGGACGGAAAGCCCGTATATGGCGCATCCCGAAAGGCTTGATGAACAGCGTGGCCGGAATCGGCTCGAAATTACACCTTCCCTTAAATAAAGAGCGACTGAAAAAACTGACCGAGAACTATGTGGTCAGCAACGCTAAAATAAAAACAGCCTTGGGGATTGAAAAGATGCCCGTTTCGGCGAGAGAAGGACTGAAAAAAACACTTGAAAATTTTAAATAACTATGATATACATTTTAATTATCGCCTTACTTTTCATTGCGGAACTGATTTATTTCCGCATCGCGGACAGGTACAATATTATCGACAGACCCAACGAACGCAGCTCACACACACAAATAACACGGCGTGGAGGGGGCGTTATTTTCTGGGTGGCAGCGACATTATATGTCGTTTTCAAACCGACGGAATGGAGTTTGTGGTTTGGCGCGGGCATCACGCTGATGGCAGGCGTCAGTTTTTTGGACGACATAAAGGGTGTGGATCCAAAAACGCGCTTGGCCGTCCAACTGCTCGCCATGACCTGCGCTTTTTTTGCCGTCGGGGTTTTCGGAACTTATCCGTGGTGGGCCATCATCTTGGCCTATATTTTCTTCATCGGCAGCATCAATGCCTACAATTTCATGGACGGAATCAACGGGATTACGGGGCTGTACAGCATTGCCGTCCTGCTTTCGCTGATGTGGGTGAACTATTACGTACAAGCGTTTATTGACGGCGATTTTTTGCGTTATCCTTTCCTCGCGCTGTTGGTTTTTCTCTTTTTCAATTTTCGCAAAAAGGCAATATGTTTTGCGGGAGATATCGGCAGCACGAGCATCGCCTTCTGGATTGTGACGGCACTCATCGTTCTCATTATCAAAACGCAAAACCTGATTTGGATAGGCTTTCTCCTCGTTTACGGGGTAGATACCGTCTGTACCATCCTTCACCGTATCTATTTGAAACAGAATATCATGAAAGCGCACCGTCTCCATTTTTTCCAAATATTGGCGAACGAATGTAAAATGCCGCATCAATGGGTTTCGGTCATCTATGCTTTGGTGCAATTAGCTTGCTCGGCTGCCATCATCGCCTTTTATCCTGCGATGGGATGGTGTATTTTTGGCATTTTGGCGCTCGTTCTTGTCGCCATATACGGTTTAAAATTTCGATTGATGAAAAAATAAGAAACGTCTCTGTTTTTTCACAATTTACATATCTTTGTAAAAAAAATTGAATATCATGCAATACCTTCTCTCTTTACCGGCCAACAGCGCAGGCTGTTTCAACGATGATCGCCGCTGCGATTCGCAGCAATGGTTTGCCACGTCCGACCCGTCGGGAAAACGCATCGGTTCGGGCGGAGGGACGGTTTGGCTTTTGGAAGACTGTTACCGCAACAATGCTCCCGATAAAACCTTCGAAGAATGGTTGAAGGGAGACAAACGCATCCTGATTCACGCCGGAGGACAAAGCCGGAGGCTTCCCGCTTACGCCCCGTCGGGCAAACTATTCACGCCGATACCCATTTTTCGTTGGGCACGCGGGCAACGCTTGAGTCAGGATTTATTGTCGCTTCAATTGCCGTTGTACGAAAAGATATTACAGCAATCGCCCCAATCCTTGCGGACGCTCATCGCGAGCGGCGACGTTTATATTCACACCGACGAACCCGTTCGTCCGGTTCCCGAAGCCGACGTGGTTTGCTACGGATTGTGGGAAGACATCTCGTTAGCCTCGCGGCACGGCGTTTTTGCTCTCGACCGCAAATCGCCTGACAAGCTCGATTTTATGATGCAAAAACCGTCGCTTTCACTGCTCGAAAAGTACGGACAATCGCACTACGTGCTGATGGACATCGGTGTCTGGCTGTTGAGCGACAGGGCAGTGGAAATTCTCCGCAAACGGTCGCGGGACAAAGAATCCGGGGACTTGCAGTTTTACGATTTGTACAGCGATTTCGGATTGGCGTTGGGTAAAAATCCGCAAACGAAAGACGAGGAAATCAATGCGCTCAGCGTAAAAATTGTCCCTTTGCAGGGCGGGGAATTTTATCATTACGGCACAAGCCGCGAACTGATCACTTCCACACTCGCCATCCAAAACCGAACAAACGACCAGCGTTTGATCATGCACAACCGTGTGAAACCGCACCCTGCCATTTTCACACAAAACGCCGAGGTCGAAATTCCTTTTACGAACAAAAACGAAAACGTCTGGATTGAAAATTCGCACATTTCGGCAGAATGGTCGATTTCCTCCAATCACCTGATTACCGGAGTCCCCAAAAATGCATGGTCATTGGCTTTGCCCTCCGGCGTCTGCATCGACGCCGTTCCCCTTGGCGATACTGAGTGGGTCGCCCGACCTTACGGCATAAACGACGCCTTCAAAGGGTCTATGAACGATGACAGCACATTGTGGATGGGCATTCCGCTCAAAGAATGGCTGTCCCAACATCGTATTTCACCGGACGAATTGACGGGCAATCCAAACGACATTCAGGAGTTGCGGCTGTTTCCCAAAGTCGCTTCCGTACAGGACTTGGGCGTTGTTTTCCAATGGATGATTTCCGATCCTCAATCGCAGGAAGGGCGGGATATTTGGCGTAACGCCGAACGGTATTCCGCCGACGAACTGCTCGACAAAGCAAATCTGTCGCGCTTGTGGGAGCAGCGCAAAAAGTTGAGGCTCAAAAACCGGAAGATGTTAGAAAAGAATTTCGACAAAAGCGTTTTCTACCAGTCCGACCTTCTCGACGGGGCGAGGGAATATGCCGAGAACAAGCTTCCCATCCCCCTTGCCATAGACGAAAAGGCCTCGGTATTGCAACGCATCCACAACCGCATGTTGCGGTCAAAGATAGAGGCATTGACAGGCGATAACGAGGCTTCGAAAAAAAACGAGGATGAGGCTTTTTCGCTGATGCGAAACGAGCTGACGGCATCATTGAGAACAGATGTAAAAGCCCGCAAATCCGATGTACAAGCCGATCAGATTGTATGGGCGCGAACGCCGGTACGCATCGATTTGGCCGGCGGCTGGACCGATACCCCACCCTATTCGCTCTATTGCGGGGGAAACGTCGTCAATATCGCCATCGAATTAAACGGCCAACCGCCGCTGCAAGTGTATGTAAAACCCTGCGAGAAATTTCATATCGTACTTCGTTCCATCGATATGGGGGCTGTTGAAATCGTGCAAACCTTCGATGAATTGGGCGATTTTAGCAAAATAGGATCTCCGTTCTCCATACCCAAATGCGCCATTGCGCTCATCGGTTTTCTCCCGCAGTTCTCCGATGCAACATTCGCATCGCTCGAAGAGCAATTGATGTCCTTCGGCTGCGGAATGGAGGTTACGCTTTTGTCCGCCATCCCTGCCGGATCGGGACTGGGAACCAGTTCCATTTTGGCCGCGACCGTTCTGGGCGCATTGTTTGATTTTTGCAAACTCCCAAACGACAAGCACTTGATTTGCAATTACACGCTTGCCTTAGAACAATTGCTGACGACGGGCGGAGGCTGGCAAGACCAATACGGGGGCGTTTTTCACGGCGTAAAACTCTTGCAATCCGAAAGCGGATTCGTGCAATATCCGCGGGTGAACTGGCTTCCCGGTCATCTGTTCACCGACGCCGATTACCGAAGCTGCCATCTGCTCTACTACACGGGCATCACGCGCGTGGCCAAAAATATTCTGGCGGAAATTGTTTCTTCCATGTTCCTCAACTCGTCAAAACATCTCCGATTGTTAGACGATATGAAATGGCACGCTTTGGACATGGCGCATTGCATACAGCGCGGCGATTTCGAAGCGTACGGGAAATTGCTGCGCCTCACATGGGAACAGAATAAACGTTTGGACAGCGGAACCAATCCGCCTCAGGTGGAACGCATCATCGCGTTGATCGACGATTATGCCGCAGGGTACAAGTTGCCGGGCGCAGGCGGCGGCGGGTTCCTCTATATGGCGGCAAAAGACGTCGGCGCGGCTGCCCACATCCGGAAAATATTGAACGAAAACAAACCAAACAACCGCGCCCGATTTGTGGAGATGAGCCTTTCGGATACCGGGCTGCAAGTATCGCGTTCGTAGAAAAACGCGACAATAGACCTATAAACTTTAACGCGCTGACCCTGTTTTTTTAGGCCCCGGATATGCTTTTTTTTAAAAAAAGTGAGTATATTTTGTAAAAAAATTTGTTCTCCTAATAGCATACCTCGAATTATAGCATGAACGAAATTTTCTTATGGAAGCAACTTCTTAAAGGCGAAGACTACGCCTACACATACTTCTACAAAACGTATGTGGACATCATGTATTCTTACGGATTGAAGTTTACGCCCGACGGCGAACTCGTCAAAGACTGCATCCACGATGTTTTTGTGAAAATTTACGCCAACCGCAAGAAATTGGGTATGACCGACAACGCCCGCCGATATCTGTTGGCTGCGTTGAAAAATACGCTTTTTAACCATTTTCAGAAAAACGTTGAAACTTACAATATCGATTGCGTAGAGCCGGTTTTCGACCTCGACTACAACGCCGAAGAGCAAATTATAACCGACAAAGAAAACCATCAACAGGCAAAAGAGTTGGACAACATGCTTAACCAGCTGACATTCCGTCAGAAAGAGGCATTATATTACCGCTACAACGAAGGGATGAAGATCGGCGATATTTGCATACTGATGCAGATGAACTACCAGTCGGTTCAAAACCTGCTTCAGCGATCCATAAACAAGCTCCGGAGATCGGTGGAACGGGGCGAAAAAGTTAATTTAAAGTTACTCAAAAAAATATGACAGATAAGTACGCAACATTTAAGGCAGAAGATTTTGTACAAGACGATTTTTTCATCGCCTCGACAATCAACCCTACCGATGTTTCAAACAAGTTTTGGAATCGGTTGAGGTACGCGGGCGCTATTGACGGCAAAGAAGAAATCATCGCGCGTAAAATCATCGACAGTTTGCAGGTGGAGCCGGAAATGTTGCCCGACAACGAAAAAACGGAACTTTGGAGCCGCATCAAGCAGAGCAACACAGCCTTTCAGGCGCAGAAAGTCCGTCGTCTGCGAAGGTGCTTGTATTTCGTTTCGGGGGTGGCCGCGGCATTGTTCGTCATTGTGGCAATAAGCCGCAACTTCCTGCACAAGGAACCGATAGCGGCAACATCCGCCATAGAACAGGTAGCCCCGACAATAACCAAAACAACCGATATTCAGTTGGTGCTTGGCGAAGAAAAGACCTTAAATCTCGAAGGCGAGGAGGCCAGCATTACCTGCAAGAACGATAAAATTGTGATGAAAAGCAGCGAGAACGGCGAGAAGAGCGAAGAAACAAAAACAGAAGCGACTTTCAATCAATTGATTGTACCGCTTGGCAAACGGGCTACACTGACCCTGCCCGACAACAGCCACCTGACGGTCAACGCCGGTTCGCGAGTGGTTTTTCCCAACATTTTCGATAAAGACAAGCGCGAGATCTTTATCGACGGTGAGGCCTATATAGACGTAGCCAAAGACGCCACGCGCCCGTTTATCGTCAAAACCGACCACCTGACACTCGAAGCCCTCGGTACGGCTTTCGATGTCAACACCTATCGGCAGGATAAGATCCACTACGTGGCGCTTGTGGAGGGTCTTGTACGGATCAGCCACAACAACGGCAGCAAAACCATTTTGAAACCCAGCGAATTATACAGTTGCGACGCCGATGATTTCAGCGTGAAAACCGTTAATACGAAGTTCTACACCTCATGGAAAAACGGCGTGTTGCAATTCGACAGCGAGCCTATAGGCAACATCGTCCTGCGCCTGTCGCGCTACTATGGGCAAACGATAGACTGTTCGCTCGAAGCGGCAGACCTCCGCTGTACCGGCATCTTAGAACTGAAAGACGACCTCCGCAAAGTGTTGGAAGGGATTGCCCTCACCGCGCCTATAAAAATTGCATATAACGAGAATAAATACCTGATTACAACACATTAAAAAATATACGCCTATGCACACAGAAAAACATTAGGGGAACCCCCTACAGGGTTTGGAAAGCCCAAAAAGATGCCGAACGCCCCTCGCACGGACGCCCGGCAAACGATTTCCAACAAAAAATTAAAGAAAAATTCATCAAAAATCAACACTAAAATATGAAAAAAAGAAGAATCCTCAAAATTATGAAGGTATTATTTTTGTTTTTATTCATTGGGATACAAACGGGCTATGCCTCACTGACTTATGCGCAACAAACCCTTTTGTCCCTGAAAGTTAACGAACAGACCTTGAAAAATGTATTCCGCGAGATTGAAAAACAGAGCGAATACGTCATTTTCTATTACGACGGCGTGCTCAACGCCAACCGTCGTGTCAGTTTGAACGCGAAAAATCAGACGGTCGATAAAATCCTCGATCATTTGTTTGAAGGCACCGATAACACCTACGTTATCTCCGATCGTCAGATATTTATTGCCCGCAAAGATACAACCGAGCCGAAAACAAATGCGGCAACCCTGAATGTGCAACAGCAACGGAAAGTAATCGGTAAAGTAACCGATCAGGAAGGGCAACCGTTGCCCGGCGTTTCGGTAATAATAAAAGGCACAACCAACGGCACGGCTACCGACACCGACGGCAATTTTAGCTTGACAGTGAGCGACAACGCTACGTTAGTCATCTCCTATTTAGGATATATATCGCAGGAAATCAGCAATATATCCGATATTGGCGAGAATAAACATCTAATAATAAGACTTTTAGAAGACACCAAAGCGCTTGAAGAGGTTGTTGTGGTTGGGTATGGCGTGCAAACAAAAACCACACTTACCGGCTCAGTAAGCGCGATGAAGGGAGAAGAA
>JAISUH010000032.1 GCA_031272205.1 Dysgonamonadaceae bacterium
TTATCTACTGATTTTTAAAGGGTTTTGTTTTTGGGTATAAGACACAAAAAAAGCGTGGACAAACTCCAATTATCGGCTTTCTGAGGTCTTCGACTACCCTGTCACCAAATAAACGAGTAAAGCCCACGCCGAGGCGTGAGCGTCTTCGCTTTACTCTTGGTGACTCAAATGAAATTGTCGAAGTTACAGAAAACCAGAATATAAGCTATTACGCTTTTTCCAAACTATCTTAATGCGCGTATTGCTACGCTTTATATCCATAGGCAAAAATGATTTTCCGTTAATTTTATTCTTTTTTTGCTATATCCGAGGCAAAAGTAACCATAATTTTCGAATAGTTTTTATTTTATGGCCTGTTTTTTAGTTGTGTTACTTTTTTTCTTGTAAACCGGTGTTTGCGAGTCGATTACTTTTATGTTATTTGTTGTTCGGTCGAGATTTCGATAGGCCTCGTTTAACGTTGCGGGACTAATACTAAAATCCTGATTTACAGCTCTAACAGTGTCGCTCAACGAATGAGCGAAGAGCCAGTCGTAGGTGTTTTCCCAATAAAAAAAGCGAGCCAGTCGGGAGTGATTGACACCTTTCAGCCAGTCGGTACGCAACAGGGATGTGTCGCCGCAATTTTTCATGGCATTGACCACTTTGTGCGATTGAGAAATGGGGACGGCTTTGTCGGCCGTGCCGTGGATAATCCACAAGGGAACCGTTGTCAGTCCGCAGTAAGACGACAGGGCGCCGCTGCCGCAGAGCGCCATTGCCGCCGCCACTTTTTCGGGGTAGGTACCCACAAAATTGATGGTGCCGGAGCCGCCCATACTCATCCCCAGAACGTAAACGCGGGTGGTGTCGATGTCGTAACGCGCCTTCACCCATTCGAGCAGGTCGTTGATTTTTGCAGGCCGCCACGAGCCGCCCGGATTTTGCGGCGCAAGAACAAAGGCGTCAATCGGGCGGCCTTTTTTTAGGGCGTCGATGGTTCCGTAGCGCAATACCCTCGATAAATCTCTGCCGCACAAACTTTTACCATGAAGGAATATCACGAGCGGCTTTTTCGCTGTGGTCGAATCGATGCCCGCAGGCTCGTAAAACCAAAAGTTATAACCGCCTTTCAAGCTGTCTCGGCAAGCGGTAAGCGTTTGAGAATAAGATGCCAAAGGTATCAGGCAAAATGCAATAAGCAGGATTTTTTTCATTGTGTGGTGAATTTCGGATTCGGACATATCATTTTTTCTTCAATTCGTTGATATGCCGCATTAAACGCTCAATATAAACCGTCATATTTTCCCCTTTTTCAACGGGAAAGGTTTCCATTGCAAGAACGAAATTATCAATCAAACCGTTGTAAATCGCAAACTGTTCTTTCATCTTTTCTTCGTCGTCAGTTTCCCAATAGCCGCTTTCATCGGTCAGTTTGAAATCATTGAAGTATTTGTCATTCAAATATTTAAAGAAATGTATGATAAACTGATGCACAACGATTCCGGCGAATTGAGTTTTTACCGAAACGGTATAAATCCAAGAGCGTTCTTCTGCATTTGTGGAATGAGCGAAAAATTTAACTCGCGCCGGACAAACTATCGTTCCATTTGACAGAAAAGTGATTGAAACAGTTTCACAATTGGTTGGCGTAAAACTAATTCCATATATTTCATCAAAGGAAGTTGAGGCGACAAACTCATCATTTTGAAAATGTGTGTTGTAGGTATGGTATTTCCATCCGTAAACCTGCGCAACATCTTTTACATCCTCAATCAGAGCCGGTAACAACATTGCGTTTTTGAGCTGTCCGCTGTAATAAATGCTTAATCCCACAGTTTAAATTTTTCTGCAAATTTATGATTTTTTTTACAACCTGACAAATGCAAATTATCCTCTCAAAAAAAATCTTCCGGCATCTTCAAAAATATCGCCTCAGTATGGAGCTTACGCTTGAATAATAGCCGCTCCCGAAAAGGTTCAGATGAACCAGCAGATAGTAGAGTTGGTAGAGTTCCACTTGGGTATTGTAATGCTCGGATTTTGGTATGATTTCGTGATAGGCATCGTAAAATGCAGGGGAGAATCCTCCGAAGAGACGGGTCATGGCGATATCCGCCATAGAATGTCCGTAATATACCGCGGGATCGATTAAAACAGGTCGTTCATCCAAGCTGATCAAATAGTTTCCGCCCCACAAGTCTCCATGAACAAGAGCGGGTTTCGGAGCGCCCAAGATCGCTTCGAAAAGCGGAACGGCGCGATCGTCGGACGGGATTTCGTTTTTATCTATCAAATGCTGTGTCAGAGCCTTTTTTAATTGGGGATAGATACGTTCTTCCCAATAAAATTCCGCCCAATTATTGTGTTTGCGGTTGCTTTGCGGCAGACTTCCGATAAAATTGTCCGTGTCGAAACCGAATGTGTCGGTAGAGGACAGATGCAGTTGTGCCAAGTTTGTGCCCAAGCGTCTGAAATCGGAATCCGAAGGGTGTTTGCTCTCGATATACTCCATCAACAAAAACGACTTGTCTTCGATTTTTCCGGTCAGCAAAACGCGGGGGACGGCGATGGTGTTTGTTTGCCGGATTGCCTCCAAACCCTTCTTTTCGGCGATGAACATTTCTTCGGCAAAGGGCTTTGCATTGACTTTCAAAAAACAGGTCATACCGTTTGCCGAAACGATTTTGAAGGCCGAAGAAATATCTCCTCCCGAAACGGGACGACATTCCCGAATATCCATTCCGCTTTCTTGGGCTATGTGCGATATGAGCGATTTCATCTTTTTTTGCAAAAATATAAAAAAGGAGGCTTTGCCGGACAATTGAATGAAACTTTGTCGTATTTTTGCCGCAAAAAGTAACATTACTCAAAAACAATGAATCGACTTAAAATTCTTGCCGATGCCCATATACCTTATTTGCAGGGTGTTGCCGAGCAGTTTGGCGAAGTAACGTATCTACCCGGTAATCAATTCACGGCTGAAACCGTCAAAGATAAGGATGCGCTTATCGTGCGCACGGTAACGCATTTCGGGGAAGAAATCCTTAAAGGTTCGTCTGTGCGGTTAATTTGCTCTGCAACAATTGGTTACGACCATATTGATGCGGTTTATTGCGATGCTCACAACATCGCGTGGCGCACTGCTCCGGGCTGCAATGCCGATTCGGTAGAGCAATATGTAACCGCGTCGTTGTTGTCTGTAGCGCAGAAATACAATTTCAATTTGCAAGACAAAACCATCGGCATCATCGGTGTGGGGAATGTGGGAAGCCGGGTGGACAGGGCTTGCCGGAAGCTCGGCTTAAAGACCCTGCTGAACGACCCGCCGCGCGAAGAGAAAGAAGGGGCGGTGGGGCTGTTTGTTGATTTGGGTACGGTATTGCGTGAGGCAGACATCATCACGCTTCATACCCCCTTAACGAAAAGCGGTGCCTACAAAACCCATCATTTGGGCGACAGTTCGTTTTTTGACGGATTGAAGAAAAAGCCCATTCTCATCAATTCGTGTCGGGGAGGAGTTGTTGATAACGAGGCATGGGTGGAAGCGATCAAATCGGGGAAAATTTCGGGCTCGGTAATCGATTGCTGGGAAGGCGAACCCCAAATCAACTCCGAATTGCTGCGCTTGGCCGATATTGCTACGCCACACGTCGCCGGATATTCGGCCGACGGTAAATGGACGGCCACAAAAATGTCCTTGGAAAATATCAACCATTTTTTCGGCTTGGGCATCGATCCCATAAAGTTGTTGCCGATCCGCAGTCCCGAACATTCCGTTATCGATTTGAAGGGTTTTCCTGCCGAAAAACAGTTGGCGGCCGCAGTGTGGGCGACATACAATCCCGAAAAAGAGACGGCCGCATTGAAAGAACAACCCGATAAATTCTACTGTTTCCGTTCGAACTACCCGCTTCGCCGTGAATATAAAGCATATAGTGTGAAAAACGCCGGCCCTTTGGTCTCCGAAACACTGCGGGCATTGGGATTCAATTTGGTTTAATTATTTGAATTGCATGTCGAAAATCGCAGCCATAACGGTTTTCAGGCGGTTTTCATTTTGTTTTTTTCGTAGCTGTTTTCGTTGTCGTTTTCTTTCCTGTCTTTGTTGTCTTCTTCGCCGTTGTTGTTTTTGCAGTTGTCTTTGTTTTTTTGCCGCTCCCGACTTTTGCCACGATTTTCAGGGCGTCTTCAAACGACAGTTCTTCGGGTTTTGTTCCTTTCGGAATTTTATAATTTGATTTTTTGTATGTAATATATGGGCCGTAACGTCCGTTCAAAACCTTCAAGTCGGCATCTTCCGCGAAGGTCTTGATGGTTCTTTCGCGGTCTTTTTTCTCCTTTTCTTCGATAAGAGCAATGGCTTCTTCGGCCGTGATCTTCAGCGGATCGACGCCTTTCGGCAGGGAGGTAAATTTGTTATCGTGGCGGATGTAGGGGCCAAAACGGCCGGTGGAAACCGTTAGGGTTTTTCCTCTAAATTCGCCCAAATCGCGTGGCAGCTCAAACAGCTTCAAGGCTTCTTCGAGCGTGATGGTTTCGATGGATTGTGTTTTTTGCAACGATGAGAAAAGCGGTTTTTCGGCTTCATCCGATTGACCGAGTTGCGCTACTGCGCCGTAGCGGCCGATTCTCACCGACACTTGCCGTCCTGTTTTGGGGTCGGTTCCCAAAATGCGCTCGCCCACCTTGTGGCCGGTTTGCAGGTTCATCGCGTCCTCCACTTTGGGGTGGAAGGTTCGGTAGAAGGTCTCAATAGATTTGTACCACTGCGTTTTTCCTTCGGCAATTTTATCGAAATCCTTTTCCACGTCGGCCGTAAAGTTGTAATCGATGACGGAGGGGAAATGTTCTACCAAGAAATCGTTTACAATCATACCTATATCGGTAGGTATCAGTTTATTCTTATCGGCTCCGGCGATTTCGATCTTTTCGGCGTCGTTGATTTTTCCGTCTTTCAGCGTAAGGATGTTGTAGTTGCGCGGTACGCCTTCCATGCTTCCTTTTTCCACGTATTCGCGGTTTTGGATGGTGGAAATGGTTGGCGCGTAAGTTGATGGGCGGCCAATGCCCAATTCTTCCAATTTGCGTACCAGCGATGCTTCGGTATAACGCGGCGGGCGTTGTGTGAAACGTTCTGTGGCCGTTGTTTCGCGCATGTTGAGCGTTTCGTTCACGCGAACCGCGGGCAAAATGCCGCCTTCGTTTTCGGCGTCTTCTTCGTCGGAGCCTTCAAGGTAAACGCGGAGGAAGCCGTCGAACTTAATCACTTCGCCTGTTGCGGCGAATTGGCCGTCGGCATTTGACACGTCGATGGTGATGGTGGTTTTCTCTAATTCGGCATCGGCCATCTGCGAGGCGATGGTACGCTTCCAAATCAAGTCGTACAAACGTTTTTCTTGTGCCGATCCATCTATTTCATGCGTGTTGATATAGGTTGGGCGGATGGCTTCGTGCGCCTCTTGTGCGCCTTTCGACTTGGTGGTGTATTTTCGTATCTTGACGTATTTGTTGCCGTATTGCGATTCGATTTCTGCCTTGGCTGTACCGATGGCCAACGAAGAGAGGTTTACCGAGTCGGTACGCATATAGGTGATTTTTCCCGATTCGTAGAGGCGTTGTGCCACCGACATGGTATGAGCTACCGAAAAACCGAGTTTGCGTGATGCTTCCTGTTGCAATGTGGAAGTGGTGAATGGTGGAGCCGGTGATTTTTTTGCGGGACGCGTATTGATGTCGTTGACTTTGAAAGTCGATGTTTTCAATTTTTCGAGCAAGGCCAAGGCTTCTTCTTTCGTTTTCAGCCGTTTGGAATATTCCGCTTGAATTTCGTATAGAAGGCCATTTTCTTCTTTTGTAAAAACGGCGATGATACGGTATGCCGCGTCGGTTTTGAAATGCTGGATTTCGCGTTCGCGCTCCACGATGAGTCTTACGGCGACCGACTGTACTCGTCCGGCAGACAATGATGGTTTAATTTTTCGCCACAACACCGGCGAAAGTTCAAAACCCACGATACGGTCGAGTACGCGACGTGCCTGTTGCGCGTCCACCAAATTTTTATCTATTTTCCGCGGATTTTGTATGGCATTGAGGATGGCCGGTTTGGTAATTTCGTGGAAAACAATGCGTTTGGTGCTATCGTCTTTCAATTCGAGCGTATCAAACAAATGCCACGAAATGGCTTCACCTTCCCGGTCTTCATCGGAAGCGAGCCATACCGTATCGGCCTTTTGGGCAGCAGTTTTCAATTCGGAAACCACCTTTTTCTTATCGGTCGGCACTTCGTAGATGGGTTTGAAATGATTTTCAATATCGATGCTGAAATCTTTCTTCTTCAAATCGCGGATGTGGCCGTAGCTCGACATCACGTGATAATCCTCCCCAAGAAATTTCTCGATAGTCTTGGCTTTTGCGGGCGACTCGACGATGACCAAATTTTTCTGCATGAGCGTTTTCTTAAAATTACATTTTCTTGTTCAGGCTGCAAAAGTAGTTATTTTTGTGTGAGTTTTAAAGAAAAATTTTGTAAAACCTTGGATAATGAGAAAATTCGGCGCGAATACGAAGCTCAATCGCGATGGTTCAAATCACGATAAACGATACGCCATGAACCTTTCCCAACATCTTGCGCAATTGTGGCGCAAGGCTTTTGCGGATTTGCAAACGCATGATGCAGTTTTCCTTGAAATCCTGTTCCCAACGAACGTGTTCAAATTGTTTGAGGATGCGCATGACTTCGTTCAACAAAACATAATCGAAACGGATGACGATGGGTTCATCGATGGTTTTCTCCACAATTTTGGCGTTCGTTATGGCATCGGCGGCGGCTTCTTTGTAGGCTTTTATTAAGCCGCTTGTACCGAGCAATGTACCTCCGAAATAACGGACAACGAGAATCAGCACATCCGTCAGTTCGTGCGAGTTGATTTGTCCGAGAATCGGTCGTCCGGCTGTTCCCGACGGCTCGCCGTCGTCGTTTGCCCGAAAATCGTTTCGCTCCGCTCCCAACATATAGGCCCAGCAAACATGCCGTGCATCGTAATATTTCTTGCGGTACTCATCAACGATGCTTTTTGCCTCGTCTGCCGATTTTACGGGATGAACGACCGAAATGAATTTGCTTTTCTTTTCGGAAACATACCCTTCGGCGCTTTCTTCTATGGTTTTATAAACATCGTTCATGTTGTTGAGGATATGAGTGCGAAGGGGCGAAAAATAAAGAATAAAGTTGCGGGTTCGCAAAGTAATTGCAACCCGCAACCTCAGTTTATTTTTACCCGCATTTCGATGCGCCGCAGTTGCGGCATTTCAGACATCCTTCCTGATAAGTCAGCGTTTCCTGTCCGCAAACGGGACATTTCTGGCCTTTTGCCTCGGTGTCGTTGGGAAGGTATTTTTTGAGAGCGCGTTCCACCCCGTTTTTCCATGTGTTGATGGTTTCGCTGTCGAGTTCCAATCCCGAAACGAGTTTGATCACCTGATCGATAGGCATCCCGTAGCGCAACACGCCGGAAATCAGTTTGGCATAGTTCCAAAATTCGGGATTGAATTTGCTGTCGAGGCCTTCAATCGTAATCTTGTAACCGCGACGGTTTTTGAATTGGAAATCGTAATGCTTGTGTCCGTCGTCATCGTAGGCTTTGATAATTTTGCCTTCGGTAACGTTTTTGGGTAGCAGAATACCGTCGTCTTCGTCGTTGATACCGGTAAAAATTTCGTAGGGACGCCCGTTCAGCAAGCCGATGAAGGCAATCCATTTTTCTTTGTTGTTCTGGAATTTGATGACATCGGCGCTCAGTTCCGTTGGGCGCGAGGTAACGATTGGCGGTATTTCGTAGCAGTCCTCATCTTTTTTCGCCTCTTTTTTGCCGTTGCCATTGGAGATAAGCACGCCGGCACGCGAACCGTCGCGATAAACCGTACAGCCTTTGCACCCGCTGCGCCACGCTTCCATATAAAGTTCTCCGACCAATTCTTCCGTAACATCGGCCGGTAGATTGATGGTAACGCTAATGGAGTGGTCCACCCACTTTTGCACCCTTCCTTGCATACGTACTTTTTGCAGCCAGTCCACGTCGTTTGAGGTTGCTTTGTAGTAAGGCGATTTGGCGACTAACTCATCGATTTCCTGATTCGTATATTTTTTTGAAGTGGGATAGCCGTTAGCCTCCATCCAGGTAACAAATTTGTGGTGGAAAACCACAAATTCTTCCCACGAATCGCCGTTTTCATCTACGAAATCGATGTGTGATTTGCCATCGTTGGGGTTCACTTTGCGGCGGCGCTTGTAAACGGGCATAAAGACCGGTTCGAGGCCTGATGTGGATTGCGACATGAGGCTTGTGGTGCCTGTTGGCGCGATAGTCAGGCAGGCGATGTTGCGGCGGCCATAGCGTAGCATGTCTTCGTACAATTTGGGGTCGGCTTCTTTCAGACGGTTGATAAACGGGTTGTTTTTCTCTCTTTCGGCGTCGTAAATCTCAAAAGCTCCGCGTTCTTTCGCCATCTCTACCGACGATGCGTAAGCGCTCAGCGCCACTGTTTTGTGCACTTTCTCCGAGAAATCGGTAGCCGCTTCCGTTCCGTAACGCAATCCCAACGCGGCTAACATGTCGCCTTCGGCGGTGATGCCCACGCCTGTGCGCCGTCCTTGAAAGGTTTTCTTTTGAATTTTCTCCCACAAATGGCGTTCGGGCCATTTCACCTCTTCGATTTCGGGGTCGCTGTTTATTTTTTCGAGTATTTTGTCTATTTTCTCCGATTCCAAATCGATGATGTCGTCCATGATGCGTTGCGCCAATTTCACGTGTTTCGAGAAGAGTTCGAAGTCGAAGTAAGCGTCGGTTTTGAACGGGTTGACCACATAAGAATAGAGGTTGACGGCCAACAAACGGCAGCTGTCGTAGGGGCACAGCGGAATTTCGCCGCAGGGGTTGGTGGATACGGTGCGGAAGCCCAAATCGGCATAACAGTCGGGAACCGATTCGCGGATGATGGTATCCCAGAAAAGCACGCCCGGCTCGGCCGAGCGCCATGCGTTGTGCACGATTTTGCGCCACAAATCCCCGGCGTTGATGGTTTTCGAATACTTGGATTCGGCGCCCGAAATGGGGTATTTTTGCGTGTAGGCAGCGTTTTTCAGGGCGGCCTCCATAAACTCGTCGTCTAACTTTACCGAGATGTTCGCTCCCGTTACTTTGCCTTGCGCTAATTTGGCGTCGATAAAATCTTCGGAATCGGGATGTTTGATAGAAACGCTGAGCATCAACGCACCGCGGCGACCGTCCTGCGCTACTTCGCGCGTGGAGTTGGAGTAACGTTCCATAAACGGGACTAACCCCGTGGATGTAAGCGCTGAATTTTTTACGGGTGAACCTTTCGGGCGGATGTGCGAGAGGTCGTGTCCAACGCCGCCGCGCCGTTTCATCAGTTGCACCTGTTCTTCGTCGATGCGGATAATGGCGCCGTAAGAATCGGCCGTCCCGTCCATTCCGATAACGAAACAGTTGGACAGAGAGGCTATCTGAAAATCATTTCCGATACCTGTCATGGGGCTTCCTTGCGGAATGATGTATCGGAAATGATCGAACAAATCGAACAATTCTTTTTCACTCAACGGATTGGCGTATTTTTTCTCGATACGTCCAATCTCATTTGCCAAACGGCGGTGCATGTCCTCCGGCGATTTTTCGTAGATGTTGCCGTCACTGTCTTTCAGCGCGTATTTGCTTACCCATACTTTTGCGGCAAGCTCGTCGCCGGTAAAATATTCCAGCGAACTGTTGTAGGCTTCGTCAAACGAATATGTTTTCTTTTTCATACGATGATAGATTACTTTATATTTTCCAAAAGCGATTTTTAATTGAGATTACAATATTAATAAATGATTCTTGGTTTACCAAAAATATACACTTCGTTTTTTTATTTTGTTGATAAATTTTCCAAAACAAAAAAACAAATGTTTGATTATAAGAATATTAATGTTTTTGGTTGAAAAAAAAATTTTCCAAAAGAAAAATTGTGTTACGGATCTGATTGATTTTCTGTTGAATTTATCGTTTATCAAGGGGAACAAACATTTGTGAATCTTCTCTCACATTCTTGTATGCCGGTCGGATGATGCGCTTGCTTGTGAAGTTCATTTCTTCGATACGGTGTGCCGTCCAACCCACAATACGCGCCATTGCGAACAGCGGTGTAAAGACTTCTTCGGGTAATCCGAGGGCGTTATAAACGAATCCCGAATAGAAATCGACGTTGATGCAGGTCGGTTTTCCTTTCCTTTCTTTGAAGATCTTTAAGGCTCTTTCTTCCACCAGCTCCATCAGGGCTAATTCGTCCTCGCGATTTTTTTCTTTGGCCAGGTCGCGAGCCATTTCTTTGAGCAAGCCGGCGCGGGGGTCGCTCACCGTATATACGGCGTGTCCGATGCCGTAAATGAGGCCTTTTTTGTCATAGACTTCTTTGTTCATCAGTTTGAGCAGGTATTCATCCACCTGTTTTACGCTTTTCCAGTCTCTTACGTTCTTTTTTAAATCTTCGAGCATGTGTTTCACTTCGATGTTTGCGCCTCCGTGAAGCGGCCCTTTTAAAGAGCCAATACCCGATGATATGGCCGAGTAAGTATCGGTTTCGGTGGAACTTGTAACGCGTACAGAAAAGGTCGAGTTGTTACCTCCGCCGTGTTCGGCATGGAGGATAAGGGCGAGGTCGAGGATTTTGATGTCGAGTTCGGTATAATCGTCCCGTCCCTTCATCATAAACAGAAAATTCTCGGCAACCGAGCGGTCTTCGTAAGGATGGCGGATGTGCAGGGAGCGCCCGAACTGGTCGTGCCGTAAAACCTGATATGCGTAGGCGATGATAGGGGGGAATTTGGCGATGAGGTTAATGGATTGTCGAATGAGATTATCCCTCGAAATATCGTCGGGCGTTTCGTCGAAATTATACAAATCCAACACGCTGCGTGCAAGGATATTCATAATGTTTTTGCCTTTCAGCGAAAGGATGCTCATGGTGGAGCGATGGTCGAGGGGCATGGTGTTCATCAGCAGTCGGCGGAAGGTTTCCAGCTCGTCTTTTGTCGGGAGCGATCCCGAAAGCACAAGGAAAGCCGTTTCTTCAAATCCGAGCCGATTTTCTTTTTGAACTCCGTGAACAAGGTCTTCCACATCGATTCCCCGATAATACAATTTTCCGGGGATGGGTTTTAATGAGCCGTCGGGTTGACGTTCGTATCCTACTACATCACCCACGCGCGTCAATCCGGCAAGGACACCCGAATGGTCTTCGTTGCGGAGACCGCGCTTCACACCCATCCGGGTGAAGATATCTTTGCTAATGTCAGTTGTAACGCATATAGAATCAGAAAGTTTTCTGATTAATTCTTCTTGTTTCATATTGGTCTCTTTTTATATCTTCGTCATTGATTGCACTGAAAATGCAATCTTCACAAAGCTGTTATCGTATGGCGTTCAAAGCGCTGCCGGCCTTGAACCATCCGATTTGTTGTTCGTTACAGGTGTGGGCGACTTCGAAGGAGTCTTTTGTTCCGTCGGGGTGCAAGGCTTCAATCGTAAGATTTTTGCCCGGCGCGAAATCGGTCAGTCCGATAACGCTGATTTTGTCGCGTTCCTGTATTTTGTCGTAATCGTTTTTGTTTATAAAGGTTAGCGCGAGCATTCCCTGTTTTTTTAAATTGGTTTCGTGAATGCGGGCGAAGGATTTCACGAGGATAACCTTCACGTTCAGGAAGCGGGGTTCCATAGCGGCGTGTTCGCGACTGGAGCCTTCTCCGTAATTTTCCTCGGCCACAACGATAGAGCCCGTGTTTGAGGCCTTGAACTTGCGAGCCAGTTCGGGGACAGCTTTGTAATCAAGCGTTTCCGGGTCGAGGATTTCGTTGGTTTTGCCGTTGAACGCATTTACCGCGCCAATGAGCATGTTGTCCGAAATATGGTCCAAATGTCCGCGGAAGCGCAACCACGGCCCTGCCATCGAAATATGGTCGGTGGTACATTTGCCTTTCACCTTTATCAGCAGTGGCAAATCGATGTAATCTTTTCCGTCCCACGCGGGGAAGGGGCTGAGTTTTTGCAAACGCTCCGAGTCGGGGGCTATATTGATTTCAATCCGGTTGCCGGTCTCCGACGGGGCGAGGAAGCCCGCATTTTTCACTTCGTACCCCCGCGGCGGCATTTCGAAGCCCATCGGTTCAGACAGTTTTACTTTTTTGCCGTTTTGGGTTTCGAGCGTGTCGTTGAGCGGATTAAAGCAGAGGTCGCCGGCGATGGACAGTGCGGCCACCAATTCGGGGGAAGCTACAAAAGCATGAGTATTGGGGTTTCCGTCATTTCGTTTGGCAAAGTTGCGGTTGAACGATGTAACGATGGAATTGCTGCGTTCCGATTGTTCGTCGTTGCGCTTCCATTGTCCGATACAGGGGCCGCAGGCATTGGCCATGATGACGGCGCCTGCTTCTTCAAAATCCTGTAAGATCCCATCGCGTGCGGCCGTATAGCGAACCTGTTCCGACCCCGGGTTGATGATGAAGCGGGCTTTCATGTCCAAACCGTTTTTTTTGGCTTGTTTCACGATGGAGGCGGCGCGTGAGAGATCTTCGTATGATGAGTTGGTGCAGGAACCGATAAGCCCAACTTCCATTTTTCGCGGGTAGTTGTGTTTCTTTACTGCGGCGGCAAAATCAGAGATAGGGTAGGCCGCATCGGGAGTGAAGGGGCCGTTAATATAGGGTTCGAGTTTCGAAAGGTCAATTTCGATAACTCGGTCGTAATATGTTTCAGGATGGGCAAGCGTTTCCGGATCGGCTTGCAGGCAGGAGCTGATTTTCCGGGCTTCGTCGGCCACTTCTTTTCGTTGTGTGGCTTCAAGGTAGGCCGCCGATTTTTCGTCGAAAGGAAAAATGGATGTTGTTGCGCCCACTTCCGCCCCCATGTTGCAAATGGTGGCTTTACCGGTGGCGGAGATCGATTCCGCGCCTTCACCGAAGTATTCGATGATAGCGTTTGTGCCGCCTTTCACGCTAAGGATTCCGGCCAATTTCAAGATGATGTCTTTTGGCGCAGCCCAACCCGAAAGTCGTCCTGTGAGTTTCACGCCGATAAGTTTCGGCAGTTTCAGTTCCCAGGGCAGTCCGGCCATTACGTCCACGGCATCGGCTCCGCCGACGCCAATGGCAATCATTCCTAAACCGCCGGCATTGGGTGTATGCGAATCGGTTCCGATCATCATTCCGCCGGGGAAAGCGTAATTTTCAAGCACCACCTGATGGATAATTCCGGCTCCGGGTTTCCAGAAGCCGATGCCGTATTTGTTCGACACGTTGCGCAAAAAGTCATAGACTTCCTTATTGCTGATTTCTGCTGTATGAAGATCATCCGCTGCATTTTTATAGGCGCGGATCAGGTGGTCGCAATGCACGGTGGATGGCACGGCCACGCTTGTGCGCCCCGAATTCATCAATTGCAGCAAGGCCATTTGCGCCGTAGCGTCTTGCATAGCCACGCGGTCGGGGACAAAATCGACGTAATCGGTAGCGCGTTTGTAATTTTTTACCGGGATATCCGGTGAGAAGTGCGAAAAAAGTATTTTCTCGGAGAGCGTCAACGGGCGTTGCAAAATTTCTTTTGCGCGATCCGTTTTTTTCGGAAGTTCTCCGTAAATGTGGCGAATGATGTCAATGTCGAAAATCATAGCGAAGAATAATAGTGCTCCTTGTAACAGCTAAAAATGATGAAATGTTCAGAAAAAAACGATTTAACGTTACATTATGAACCTATTTTTAACATCAGCGTGTTTTTTTGTCATTTGACAGCCGATGTTCTGTTGTTTTGGATTCTACATCAAAATAATCAATACCGCCCCTGCAATCATGATGCTCGCCCCGATAATTTTTTTACGGATTTGCGTTTCGTGAAAAAATCGATAACCGAACAGGACGGAGACGAGGCTTGAAAGTTGAAATAAGGCCAATGCGTAGGCTACGGGCATGTTAGCAAAAGAATAATTCGTCCCGAACTGCATTACGCCAATGCTCAGTATCAGCAGCAGGTATTGGCGGATATGCGATTTTTTGAACGCAGTGATTTCGGATTTTGGGTTTACACCGAAAACGAAGAGTATCCCGAAAGAAAACAGAGCGTTGAAGAAACACCAGACCATGAAAGAGCGTTCCGGTGACGACAGGATGATGATTTTCTTGATGAAAATGGCTTCGATGGCCGTGAGAATCATTGCCGCAAACCGGAAACGTATTTCGGGTCGATTGAAAATTTTCCACGAAAAACGTTCGCCCATCGTGTCGAGGATAAAAAAGCTGCCGTAAATGATCAGTCCGATACCGATAATCCCCTCTATATGGGGCAGCTCGCCCAGTATCGGTATCCCGAAAAGCAGTCCCACAACCGATTTATAGGAATTTATCGGTCCCACGACCGACAAGTCGCCCGACTGTACGGCTTTGATGAGGTAGCCGTTCCCCAAGGCGCCCACGATTCCGCCCAATACGCAGTACAACCAAAAATCGCGTCCAAAGCTGCTCCACGCAACGTTTCCTGCAAATGGAAGACAGGCGACGCTCAACAGGAAAAAACCGACGAAATTCACCCACAGCGGGTGTTGCCCGCTTGCCGTCAGTTTTTTCTGAAAAACGTTTGCCAAGGGACTGGAAAGGATGCGAAAAAAGAGAGCGAGGAAGAGAATCATTTAACCGATATTTTGTGCAAAATTACGTAAAGATGGATGAAGATTGCCTTCGTTTGGTCAATTTTTTGTATTTTCGAGCGCTAAAATCATACAAAAACAGAAAAACGTATCAAAATGAACAACACCGAAGAGAATGTAAAAGGCCTGCCCGAGAACGCATCGCGCGAATTGAAGCCGGGAGAGGAATACGTGTCGCTTTTATCTCCCGACAAAAAATATCCCGAAGTAAATTTCCGATCCGTATTTATCGGTGTGCTGATGGCGATTTTGTTTTCTGCCGCCGCCGCCTATCTCGGATTGAAAGTGGGACAGGTGTTCGAGGCTGCTATTCCCATCGCTATTATTGCCGTAGGGCTTTCCAGTGCGTCGAAACGAAAAAATGCCTTGGGCGAAAACGTTATTATTCAGTCTATTGGCGCCAGTTCGGGTGTGATTGTGGCCGGCGCTATCTTCACGCTTCCCGCGCTGTATATTTTGCAAACGAAATATCCCGAAATATCCGTCAGTTTCATGCAAGTGTTCCTGAGTTCGCTGCTCGGCGGCGTTTTGGGGATTCTTTTTTTGATACCTTTCCGTAAGTATTTTGTGTCCGATATGCACGGCAAATACCCTTTCCCCGAAGCCACGGCTACTACTCAGGTGCTCGTTTCGGGCGAGAAAGGCGGCAGTCAGGCCAAGCCTTTGGTTTTGGCGGGGCTAATAGGCGGGTTCTACGATTTTATCATTGCCACCTTCGGCGGCTGGGCAGAAACCTTCACCTCGCGTTCGCTGCTTTACGGCGAAATGTTGGCCGACAAGGCCAAAGCGGTGTTCAAGCTGAATGTGGGCGCAGCTGTTCTCGGACTGGGCTATATCGTGGGATTGAAATATGCCGCGATTATTTGTGCAGGGTCTGCCTTGGTGTGGTTCATCATTGTGCCGCTACTGCAGTTTGTGAGCGATCCGGCAGCGACAGCGCTCAATCCTTCTTTTACGGGGAGTATCGCATCCCTCGCACCCGAAAGCATTTTCGGCACCTTTGCGCGGCACATCGGCATCGGTGGTATCGCTGTGGCGGGTATTATCGGCATTATCCGTTCGTGGGGAATCATTAAGGGGGCAGTCGGATTAGCGTCGAAAGAAATGACCGGTAAAGAGAAGAACCTTGAAGCGGATGTGAAACGGACGCAACGCGATATATCCATGAAAATCATATCCATCGGTGTTATCATTGCGCTCATTGTTACGTTTATCTTCTTTTATTTTGGAGTGGTGAACAATTTGTTGCATGCCGTAGTGGGGATCCTCATTGTGGCGGTGATCGCTTTTCTCTTCACCACGGTTGCGGCAAACGCCATAGCCATAGTGGGGACAAATCCCGTGTCGGGGATGACTTTGATGACCTTGATTCTTGCATCGGTTATCTTGGTTGCTGTTGGGTTGAAAGGAACCGTAGGAATGGTGGCGTCGATGATTATCGGCGGTGTGGTTTGCACGGCCTTGTCGATGGCGGGAGGATTCATCACCGATTTGAAAATCGGATATTGGATTGGGACGACCCCAAAGAAGCAAGAAACGTGGAAATTTTTGGGTACTTTGGTATCGGCGGCTACCGTCGGCGGCGTACTGATGGTATTGAATAAAACTTACGGCTTTGTGGGCGAAGGGGCATTGGTTGCGCCGCAAGCGAATGCTATGGCTGCAGTTATCGAGCCGCTGATGTCGGGAACCAGCGCACCATGGATTCTCTATGCCATTGGCGCTGTTTTGGCGATTATCCTCACGTTATTGAAAGTTCCGGCTTTGGCCTTCGCGCTCGGCATGTTCATCCCGTTTGAACTGAATATACCCTTGCTTGTCGGCGGCGCAATCAACTGGTACGTTTCCACGCGCACGAAAGATGAAACCTTGAACCGTGTCCGTCAGGAGAAAGGGACGCTGCTCGCGTCGGGATTTATCGCGGGTGGAGCGTTGATGGGCGTGGTGAGTGCTACCATCAAATTCATCGGGAAAGATTTGCACAACGGCGCATGGGCGGAAAGCGACGGAGCACAATGGCTCGGTCTGTGCATGTATGTTTTGTTGTGCGCCTATTTAATCTGGGATTCGATGAGAGCAAAAAAAGAAAACGCTTGATCCTAAACAGGAGAGATGCGGCATGCCGCGCCTCTCCTGTTTAGAAATTAAACAAGTAGGGATGAGATTCAACAACGTCGGTAAATTGTAAATATAGTTTAAATAGCTATTGGGAACATGCTGATTCTGAACTTTGTACATCCATAAGGGATGAGCGTAATTTGCTGTTCTTCTCCGCCTTTGACATATTCTTTCGGTAGCGGAAGAACAGGTGTTGGTTTCCAGTCGAAGGAAATAGCGCGGGTTTTCAGACGGACAGGTGCATCTGCGATCTGCCACGACCAGTGTGAAGGCATCTCGCCGCGTTCAATAGTATAGTCTTGACTGTCAGCCGATACGAGTGCATAGTTCCATACTGCCGTTGAATCCATCTTGTTTGGGGTAATATCGGCGACAGGAAGAGCGAAAAGCAGCGGACCGTACGAAACAGTGCGGTAAGGGCTGTTCACGTCCCTAATCGGGGCAAGTTTTCTACCGGCAGAACCGCCTTTGATAAAATAATCCTGTTCGGG
>JAISUH010000025.1 GCA_031272205.1 Dysgonamonadaceae bacterium
AGAAAAGACTTGTTGGCGACCAAAGGTATTGGAGTAGGTAATAAATTAACCGTTATCGGATATAAGACCACATACGCTTCAACAGGTCAAATTCAATTTACAAACGGCATTTATTTCAGCCACGAATAAGTGATACTACCGTACAAGCCGTGCAACAGATAAATCGGCAATCAGCCCGGAGGATTCGTCTTTCGGGCTGATTATTTTGTGAAGAAGAAAAAAAAATGAGTAGTTTTGCAGACAAAAAAATAATCAATGACTATTTCGATACATCGTTAAAACCGAAAAATCAGCATAAATTTCATGGTCGGAACGCTTGCCAATACCCTTGCCATTGTTGCGGGCAGCAGCATCGGTATTCTTTTCAAAAAAAACTTGCCCGAAAAATACGAAACCATCTGTTTTCAAGCAATAGGGCTTTTCACGTTTTTACTGGGCGTAAAGATGTCGCTCGGCATTTCCGCACCGCTATTGGTTGTGTTGAGCTTGATTGTGGGCGGTCTTACGGGAGTGAAAATCCGTTTGGGCGACCGCACCGCGCAACTCGGCAATTGGATAAAAACGATAACCCGTTCGCGAAACGACCGCTTTACCGAAGGATTGGTTACGGGTTTTCTGCTGTTTTGCATGGGCTCGATGAGTATCGTCGGCGCTATTGAAGAAGGTTTTGGAAAAACCTCCGATCTGCTGCTGACCAAATCGGTAATGGACTTTTTCTCCAGCATCATGCTGGCGTCGGCGTTGGGCGTCGGAGTCATGTTTTCGGCCCTGACGCTACTGATGTTTCAAGGCGGCATAACCTTGGCCGTGTCGCTTATCGGCAAAAATATTCCGGCAGAAATCATCAACGAAATCAGCGTCGTTGGAGGAATTATTTTAATCGGACTTGGTTTTAATTTGCTGAAAATAAATAAAATAAATATCATCAACCTCTTGCCCGCTCTGTTGTTTATCTGCTTGTTTATGTGGATGAAACTGCAATGGTTTTGTGTTTGAGAATCCGAAGAAATCAATGGGTTTTACATCAACATCCCTCAGCGTTCATTTGCTTACGATGGTTGATATAAATGCCTGTAAATTAGATGTAAACAGCTGAATAGACAAAGCCATAAGTATCACTCCGAAAAATTTCCGCAGCACATACACCATTCCGCCGTTCAACCATTTGTAGATTTTATCGAGGGACTTCAATGCAAAGAAGATGATAATCATGTTCAGCACAATGGCGATGATGATGTTCAGGTGCGAATACTCGGCGCTCATCGACAGTAAAGCCGTGAGCGAGCCCGGCCCGGCAATTAGCGGGAACACAACGGGATAGAGTGTTGATCCGCCTTCTGGAGAATCGTTTTTGAACAATTCCACACCAAGGAGCATCTCTATGGAGATAATAAAAAGCACTATCGCACCGGCAACGGCAAACGATGAACGCTCGACATGGAAGAGCTGCAAAATCCACCCGCCGACGTACAGAAACGCGATAAAGATAAACAGCGAATAGAAAAACACCTTCGACGGCGATATACTTTTGTTTTTGCTGTGCATATCAAGAAAAACAGGCATCGAACCTACCGGATCGATTATGGCGAACAACACCATGAAAACACTGACTATCTGCAACAAATTATTGACTAACATAATCGGAAATTAATAACGTTAATTGACAAATGGAAAGCAAAAGTACGAATTTTTACCGATTTCTCCCCGTTTTTTCTTGACATTTATCTTCCGCCGACGCGATGGATTCGAGCGGTAAAGCCCTTGTGTGGAGGAAATTCAGGCATTTTATAATACGAAAAGCGTTGAAGTGATGAAAGAAGCGTTTTCGATAAGCAGGCCATGTCGCGCTGTTCCGGTTGCAATCATCGATATCGGACAACACGCCGTTCCGGATCAGAAAATCGAGCAAGGGCTCCGGCAGTTCGCTCAATTGCCTTTCGACGCAAGAGCGATCTTTTTTAAAAAAGCCGTCTTTCAGGTCGAAAAACCGTTTCAGCCACTCGAAGGACTGCATCGAATAGACTTTCATCTGCCCGTCGGATTCGGCGATGATTTTTTGCAGCGCAGGCCCCGTCCCAAAGGGCACGCGCTCGGAAAACCGTGCCATGGGATACACAAACACATCGTCCAAATCGGCTGCGTTACCCAACTGAAATATTTTTTGCAGGAAATAGAAGTCTTCACCGCCCTGCTGCCGCCCCATCCCCCCTACCCGCACATAAGCGTCGGCGCTGACAGAGAAAGCCGATCCGATGGTGTGGAGATCATACGGGAAACCCGTGTAGCGTAGCGCGTTTTCGAAATAGCGGATGTAATGCTCGTATTGCCGTGCGGCGTTTTCAATGTGGGGGTCATCGTTTTCGATTCGGTGCCGGAAATTGTGTACTGTGGCGCAAAGTTTTTCGTTGTTGCCGTAAGCCTCAGCTATCCGGATGAAATAGTTTTCCGAAACGGTACAGTCGGCGTCCAACGAAACAATGATTCCCCGATCATTGTTTTTCCGCAGGAAATATTCAACAGCCAAATCCATGCCCATTTTGCGGGCAAGACCCACACCGGCGTGTTTGCGGGGAAGATTCTCAAAAATCAAGGGGAAAAAGCGGATTTGAGCGTTCGAAAACTCGTCGGCAAACTGTTGAAGTTCGCCGTGCGTTTTTCGATTTTGCAAAACAGCCTCCCGTTTCGAGCCTTCGCCCGAATTGACCACAATTGCGACCATCACGCGCATACCGACTGTTGTGCAGTGCAACAGGCTTCTCAAAGTTGTTTGCACATCCGTCTCGTCGTAGCAGGGGATGACGACAATCATATCGGCTTCTAAATCCTCAGGGAGTAGAATATCAAGATATTCGCTTTTCTGTTTTCCGATATATTGCCTCCAATTCTCCACGGCGTGTTTTTTGTTTATACAACATCGGCGGATATGCCCTGAAAGGAGCAATATCCGCCGGTATATTGAAATCTGCTATTGCTTATTTTTTCGTCGCCGTATCCGAAGTCGAGGGGGTAGCGACAGGAGTAACGGGGGCGGCAGGGCCGTATTTTCTGTTCAGAAACTTAATAACTTCGTCGGTTATGTCGTACTTCTCTTTGGCATACAAAATATTATCGGACGACGTGTTGCTGTAAATGATCTGGTATCCTTTCGTGGAATTGAAAATAGCCAACTGCGTTTTGATGGTGTCATTGAGCTGCAAATTCAATTTTTGCTGTTCCAAAGCAAATTCTTGTGAAAGGCGTTGAGCCGTGGTCTGATAATCTTCTTGCATTTTAAGGATACGCTGCTGTTCCTGCCTTGCGCGTTCTTCGCTCAAAAACGCATTGTTTTGCACCTTGCGCTGAAATTCTTGCGCGGCAACGTTAAACTCCCGCTCCTTTTGGTTGAGGGCGGCACGAGAATTTTCTTCTTTTCTCATTAACGATTCGTTCAAGTCTTTCGCAAAATTGTAATTCAGCAAAAGAGAATCGACGTTCACGTAAGCGACAGGCAATGTGATGCTCGAATCGTTGGCAAACTTCAAGTCTTTTCCCAAACCGGAACTTTGTCCGTTTTTCCAAGTAAAAAACAGGATAAACAACACAATAACTGCTACGGCTAAAACGCCGTTGATTGCATAAGAATAGGTATTCTTCATTTTTTTGAATTAATAAGTTGGTTCGTTTTCTGATTTCAACATTTCTTCTATCGGGCTGCTTTTAGCTCGCATTTCGGCATCCTGCGTGCCGGCGCAATGAATATCCTTGTCGGCCAACGCTTTGTTTCCCCCGATGTGCGTGTTGGGAAATTCGCCTCTTTTTGTGAAGAAAATCCGTATGCCCATCAGTAAAACAGCCACAAAAAGCAAAACCATCCCTGTAAGCAATGTTTTGATCATTTTGTTTCGATTTTAGGACACAAAGATAATTTAATTAGCCGACTAAACATTAATTTTCCCTTAAAAGATGCGATTTTTTTGATTTCGCCACGTTTTTAGTGTATTTTTGAACGGTGATTGAGGAACAGGATATGCGCCTCATGCGTTTGATGATAAACGATTCTTTTGTTTTTCGGCAAGATGTCGGTTATTCCGTGAATATTTCATTTACATAAAAACATAATATTATGACAATTAAAGATTTAGAACCCAAATTGGTGTGGAATTTTTTTTATGATGTTACCCAAATTCCGCGGCCATCGAAAAAAGAGGAAAAAATGATTGCTTACCTCCTCGATTTTGCGAAGAAACACAACTTGGAAGCCAAAAAAGACAAAGCAGGAAATGTGCTGATCACAAAACCGGCCACACCCGGAAAAGAAAACACGGCGACCATCGTACTGCAATCGCACGTGGATATGGTGGCGGAAAAAAACAGCGGCGTTGATCACGATTTCGAAAACGACCCTATCGAAACCATTATCGACGGCGACTGGGTAAAAGCCAACGGCACCACGCTCGGCGCAGACAACGGGATTGGCGTTGCGGCGCAATTAGCCGTCCTTGCCTCCAACGATATTGCCCACGGCAAGATTGAAGCGCTCTTCACTGTTGATGAAGAAACAGGGCTGACCGGCGCCAACGCTCTCGAAAAAGGATTCCTGACCGGAAACACCCTCATCAACCTCGACACCGAGGAAGAAGGCCAAATATACATCGGATGCGCGGGAGGAAAAGGCACCCGTGCTTATTTCAAATACAAGCTGAAAGATGCGCCCAAAAAATATTTTTGGTTTAAGGTGCAGGTGAAAGGCCTGCGGGGAGGCCATTCGGGGAGCGATATTGACAGAGGTTTCGGCAATGCAAACAAGATATTGACCCGCTTTTTGCACGCTTTGTCGGGCAAACGATACGGTTTGGTTTTGTCGGAAATCAAAGGCGGAAACCTGCACAACGCCATCCCGCGCGAAGCTCTCGCCGTGGCCGGTATAAAAGAAAAATACAGGGAAGACGCCCGCGTGAAATTGAATACGTTTTTGGCGACGCTGCAAAACGAATATAAAGACGTAGAACCGGGATTAGACATCGTTTTGGAATCGGTGCAACCCCCCTCGAATATCATCAATCGGAAAACAACCGCAAGCCTCATCCTTTCTCTTTACGCCTGTCCTCACGGCGTTATCGGCATGAGCCGCGATATTCCCGGTCTGGTAGAAACATCCACCAATTTAGCCTCGGTGAAAATGCTTGAAAATCAGTTGATAGAAGTAGGAACAAGCCAGCGCAGCTCGGTGGAATCAAAGAAAACGGATATTGTAAACAGGGTATCGTCCGTTTTTGAATTAGCCGGAGCAAAAGTTACGCACAACGACGGTTATCCGGGTTGGCAGCCCAACCCCAATTCCGAAATACTTAAATTGGCAAAAAGCGAATACAAAACCCTCTACAACAAACAGGCAAAAGTAAAAGCCATTCATGCGGGATTGGAGTGCGGTTTGTTTCTCGAAAAATATCCCGAACTGGACATGATCTCCATCGGTCCCGATATGACAGACGTCCATTCTCCCGACGAAAAAATGAAAATCTCTTCGGTGAAAAAATGGTGGGATTTCTTACTGAAAATTTTGGAGAACGCACCGGAAAAGGCGGAATAAACAGGCGCGAAAGCGCGAAGATGAACAATGTTTCTTGTATAGACGGGGCATGCCCCGTCTATACATAATCCCCGTCATGGGATACACATCAATATAAAAAAACCTAAAACAAGTTAAGGGATTTGCATAATTCGTCGCAGTTCATAAAATTTGCAGTTCAAACATCTAAAAAAATCCGGCTATGAAAAGGTTCTATTTTACCGTTAACATGCTTTGTGTGCTGCTGCCTTCTTTCTTTTTGTCGTGCGAAGGAGACCTCATCGACCCTTCCGGAGTAAGCCGGAAAGCGCTGATCAACGCACAAGTGGAAAATACGCAAACGAGAGCATCCAACAACACTTGGTCTAACAACGACTCCATTGGCATTTACATGAAAAAAGCAGGGGAAGCCCTCTCCTCGTCTTCGGTTTTGGCCGACAACGTTAAATACGTTACCGGCGGCACAAGTTCGTTTTCCGCCGCTAATGACGATGAGGCGATATTGTTCCCGTTCAGCGGGTCGAGCGTCGATTTCATCGGTTATTATCCGTTCAAACGGTTAGTTAGCAATTTCATCTATCCCGTCGATGTATCCGTTCAGACGAATCAGGAAGCGATCGATTTGCTCTATTCCAACAATTCATCGGGATTAAACACCAAAGAACCGTTTGTGAACATGATTTTCGTGCATCAATTGAGCAAAATCCGCCTGAATATTCACGCGGAGAATGGAGTCAGTCTCGCGGGAATCGCAGTAAAACTAACCAATACCGAAACGACAGCATCTTTCGATTTGTCTTCGGGCGCTCTTTCTTCTTACGCGAGTGTGAAAGACGTATCTTTTTTCACGGCCGCAGACGGCAGCTACGCCGAAGCGATTCTGCTCCCCACAAGCAATTTTTCGAATAAGGATATGGTGCTGACCATCGGCGAACTGACCTACGTGTATCCGCTGTCCGGTTCGTCGTCAATCACGTCGTTCGAAAAATCCACACAATACACCTACAACATCTCTCTGAATCCGGGAGAAGGATCGATAGCGGTCGCATCCGGTGATATTACCAATTGGGTCAACGGAGCTTCGGACGACCTTTCCCTGTCGCCCACAACCGATTATACCGATAATGGCAAAGGAAAATCGAAAGACAATCCGTTCACCGTGGAAGAGGCCATACAAAACCAAAACAGCAACGAAGTATGGGTGAAAGGATACATCATCGGCTATTTTTCCAGTACAACCAAAAGTTCGTTCACCACTTCGATGGACGATGGAAGCGCGATAAGCCAAAGCAATTTCGTGATCAGCTCGAATGTCAACGAAACGTCGGTCAATAATGCCAACACCCTTTCGGTGAGCGTACCGACTTCAACGAAAATCAGACCATATATCAATTTGAAAGACAATCCGCAACTTCTCAAAACAGAAATCCTGCTGAAAGGGAATTTGACGGCCTATTTTTCGATGCCGGGCATCAAGGATATCACTACGGTCGTGATTGACGGGGTAGAATATCCGAAATAACCGTTGTTTCGGCAAAAGTTCTATTTATTGATTGTATCGTTCTATTTTTTATCTTTGAATCGGATTATCTTTGTTTTCACGGCAACGGATAGCTTGTTTGCCGCGCATTGCAATAATAAAAGATACTATGAAACAGAGCTTTATCGCTATTTTTCTCCTTTTGTGCGTATGTCAGACCTCATTGGCTTATACGCCGAAAGGGATTTATCACTATTTCAAGACCATGGACATCAGGGATGGACTTTCTCAAAACACTGTATATCAGATTTTGCAGGACAGGAAAGGATTTATGTGGTTTGGCACAAAAGACGGGTTGAATCGTTACGACGGTCTGTCTTTCCGTGTTTACAAGAAAGAAAATTCCGGTTTGGGCAAGAACTTTATAACGGCGCTTCACGAAGATTGCGAGGGGAACATCTGGATAGGCACCGACGGCGGGGTTTTCATCTATGATCCGGTACTCGACTCTTTTGCGGCTTTCGAGATGACGGGCGACAAAGGCAATCCTATTCGCGATTTTGTTACAACGATAGACAGCGACGATCACAATAACATCTGGATATCGGTGGAAAATCAAGGATTGTTTTGCTACCGTTATGCTCAAAAGCAATTGACGAACTACCTGCACGATTCGGAACGAATCTCCGTTACCCGATTTTGGATAAGCGGAGATACCTGCTGGATAGCATTGTATGCCGATAATCTCTATTATACAAAAACCGATTTTGAAACGCCTCTGCAAGCTTTTAAGGATGCCGACGGAAATGAAATCTTTAAAGGCGACATCATCAATCATCAAATCGAAGGCCCCCGCAACTGTATGTATGTCGCTTCGCTCAATGGATTGACCGAAATAAACCGCACCACCGGAAAGACACGCCGGATTTTGGATGCCTACGCGCGTTCCTTGCAGTTTAAGTCCGATGACGAATTGTGGATTGGCACCGAAAACGGGTTATACATATACCATCTGTCGAATGAGAACATCGTTCACATAGCGATTCCCGACCAGGACGAATCGTACGCCTTATCCGACAATGCCATTTATTCGCTTTGCAGGGACAGAGAAAACGGAATATGGATCGGTTCGTATTTCGGCGGCGTAAACTACTACCCCTACCAATGGACTTCTTTCGAGAAATTTTATCCCAGAGACGATATGAGATATTTTGGCCGACGGGTGCGTGAAATATGCGAAAGTAACGACGGCACATTGTGGATAGGAACCGAGGACAAAGGACTGTTCAACTTCAATCCGGCAAACGGGAAGCTTGTGCCGTTTGAACATCCGTCTATCTACAAAAATATACACGGCCTTTGTCTCGACGGGGAAGACCTGTGGGTCGGCACTTTTTCCGGCGGCTTGAACCGCTTGAACCTGCGTAGCCGCGAGATAACACATTATGCAAAAGGCGAAAGTGAGAATACGATGATGGCTAACGATGCTTTTACCATTTGCCGGACAAAGGCAGGAGATATATGGATAGGCACAACGTCCGGTTTGATGAAGTACAATCGTGCCTCGGATGACTTTAGTCGTATTCCGCAGTTAAAAAATATGTTTACTTACGATATTTTGGAAGACTTCAACGGCAATCTGTGGTTCGCAACTTTCTCCAACGGCATCTTTTGTTACAATGTCCGCACGCGGCAATGGCAGAACTATCTCTTAGACGAAAAAGACCCGTCATCCCTCTCTTACAACAAAATTATCGGGATTTACGAGGACAGCAAAAAACGCTTGTGGTTTATGACGCTGGGGGAAGGATTCTGCCGGTATAATCCGGAAACGGACAATTTTACCCGCTACGACATGTCCAAAGGCTTTCCCAGCAACACCATTTACAAGATGATTGAAGACAGGCGGGGTAATTTGTGGATGACAAGCAACGGCGGGCTTGTCTGCTTCAATCCCAATACCGAAGTCAAGCATATTTATACTACAGCAAACGGATTGTTGAGCAACCAGTTTAATTTTCAGTCGGGATACTGCGATAAAGAGGGGCGTATCTACTTGGGCAGCATCAACGGATTTATCGTGTTCGACCCCGAAACGTTTGTAGAAAACACCTTCCTCCCGTCGGTAGTCATAACGGATTTTTACCTGTTCAACAAATTGCTTTCGGTGAACAGTCCGGATTCCCCTTTAAAGAAAAGCATTACGTATTCGGACGATATAGAATTGAAAGCCAATCAAAACTCTTTTTCGTTGCAGGTCGCCGCATTGAGTTATCAAGCCCCCGAAATGAACCGGTTGGAATACCAATTGGAAGGCTTCGATCGCGAATGGTACACCGTGGGGCGAAACTCCATGATCAATTATTCCAATTTGCCTTTCGGACATTACACCTTACACATCAGGGGATCCAACAGCGACGGCAAGTGGAACGAAACAGAGCGTCTGCTCCGCATATACATACGCCCTCCTTTTTATCTGTCCAAATGGGCTTATGCCGCATACCTCCTGCTGGCACTGTGCTCGATGATCGGCATTGTGTTCTATTTTCGAAGGAAGTCGCACCGAAAACAGCAACGGGTCATGGATCAGTTTGAACGGGAGAAAGAACGGGAATTATATGCCGCAAAAATCGATTTTTTTACCAATGTGGCGCACGAGATACGCACCCCGCTCACATTGATAAAAAGTCCGCTTGAGAACGTATTGTCGTCTAAATCGGTTTCTGACAAAATCAGGGAAGATTTGGAGATCATGAGCATGAACACCAACCGTTTGCTCGATTTGGTAAATCAGTTGCTCGACTTCCGAAAAACAGAGACGCAGGGATTCCAGTTGAATTTCGTGGAATGTGATATCGCCGATATTTTGCAGGAAACCTGCAAACGGTTTGAGGGACTGGCTCGCCAACGGGAATTGAAATTCACGATTGACTTGCCGGAACATCTGTATGCGTCGGTTGATAAGGAAGGGCTGATTAAAATCATCAGTAACCTACTGTCAAATGCCATAAAGTATTCCGAGTCTTATATCGACATCAAATTGTATGCCGCGAACAACCATCTGCACCTGTCGGTACGCAACAATGGCTCGGTCGTTCCGACAAAGATGCGGGAAGAAATCTTTAAACCCTTTACTCAATATACGGGCGGCGTATTGCGCTCCGCTTCCGGCACCGGTATCGGCTTGGCGTTAGCGCGTTCGCTTGCCGAACTCCACGAAGGAACATTGCGTATGGAAGAATCCATGGAATGTAATGAGTTCCTGCTGTCGCTTCCGTTGAGGCACAAACAGACCGTTGTGGCGGAACAAAAAGAAAAGCCGGGAATAGACGAGGACACTTCGGAAGAAGACGAATCCGAATCGGCTCAAAAGCAGAGCCAATATACCATCCTGATTGTAGAAGACAGTTTGGAAATGCAGGCTTTCGTCTCCAAACAGTTGTCGTCGGAATATCAGGTTTTGACAGCCATAAACGGTGTAGAAGCCTTGAAAGTGTTGGAAAAACATACGGTCAATTTAGTTATTTCCGATATCATGATGCCCGAAATGAGCGGATTGGAACTGTGTGAACATTTAAAATCGGAACTCGATTACAGCCACATCCCCGTGATATTATTAACCGCTAAAACAACGCTTCAAGCAAAAATAGAAGGAATGAAGCTGGGTGCAGACACCTATATCGAAAAACCGTTTTCGATGGAATACCTCCGTGTGTGTGTCTCCAATTTGCTGCGCAACCGCGAGAAACTGAGGGCATCCTTTGTTCGCTCTCCTTTTGTGCAGGCCAACAGCATGGCGATGACAAAAGCAGACGAAACGTTCCTTAAAACATTGAAGGACATCGTAGTTGCCAATATGCAAGATTCAACGTTCTGCTTGGACGACATGGCGAACGCCCTGAGTATGAGCCGTTCGAGCCTTAACCGAAAAATAAAAGGCATCTTAGACATGACACCCAACGATTACATCCGGCTGGAACGGCTGAAAAAAGCGGCGCAATTGCTCAAAGAAGGACAGTGTAAGGTCAATGAGGCTTGCTACATGACCGGCTTCAACACACCGTCCTATTTTACCAAGTGTTTTCTGAAACAATTCGGTATTCGTCCTAAGGATTTTGTGAAAGAATAAACCGATTGAATCAAAAAAATAGAAAAATACGACCATCTTTATGCCACGTAAAACCCGAAAAACTTTTTTTGAATTTTTAGTTGCATAATTTGAATTTATAGTCGTATTCGAAATGGTATCTCATCAGTATCTTTGTCAGGAAAGAAAAGAGAGGAAGCGTAACCTTTATTTTATAATGCAATGAGACAGTAAGCCTATGATGTAAAAAAACAAATGTATGAATGAAAGGGCATAATATCTTTGCCGTGTATAATTTAAGAACGGAATCCCGGATTCCGTATAGTTTAAAATCTAATTCTGAAAAAAAATGATTAAGAAAATTTTATTTCTATTCTTTGTTGTATTTGCAATTACCGCCTATTCGCAAAATGTGCCTGTAACAGGAACGGTAACGGATGCAAATAATGAACCTTTAATAGGTGTGAACGTAACGGTAAAAGGTACTACCGTGGGTACTGTTACCGATAGCAACGGTCATTTCTCGGTGATTGGGCAGAGGGGGAGTATTATAGTTTTCTCCTATATCGGCATGCTCACCCAGGAAGCAGTTTTTAGAGGAACAGCCTTGCGTATAGTTATGGAAGACGATGCGAAAGCATTGGAAGAAGTTGTTGTTATCGGCTATCAGACCGTGAAGAAGGCCGACCTGACCGGCGCGGTCTCTGTGGTCGATACAAGGGAAATGAAAAAGAGCGCTGCCGGGACGATTGTCAGCCAGATGCAAGGATTGGCGCCCGGCGTCAATGTGCGCAGCGGCGGGCAGGCAGGACAAGATGCTTCCGTCCAAATCCGCGGCGTGGGTTCTTTGAGTAATAATTCTCCGTTGTGGGTAATCGACGGTATGATTACCGATCCGGGGGTTGATTTCAATCCGGCGGATGCAGAATCTATTCAGATATTGAAAGATGCTTCTGCAGCAGCTATTTACGGGTCGCGTGCGGCCAACGGCGTGATCATCGTTACAACCAAGAAAGGAGCGAAAGGCCCCATGAAGGTGAATGTAAACGTAAGAGAAACATTGGAATGGAGCCCGAAATACGATCTGATGAATGCAGCAGAGTACATCAAGTATAACGATATCGCCTATAACGAAGCTATCAAAGACGGTATCGCCACTGTAAACAGTACTCAAAAACATTCGTCATTCGATACCAATTGGCAGGATGAAGTGTTGAAAACAGCTATGGTGCAGGACTACAACGTATCGCTCTCCGGCGGAGGCGACTCGGGCAGCTACTTTGTGTCGGCCGGTTATTACAACAACGACGGCGTTTCTTACGGAAACACCTTCGACCGTTACAGCTTCCGCGTGAATACACAAGGCAAAAAGGGCATCTTCTCTTTCGGCGAAAACATGTCCTATTCTCTTATAAACATAGACCCGAACCAAACAAATACGTATAACGACTTTTTGCGTATGATGCCCACCATTCCCATTTATGATGAGGACAATCCGGGCGGATACGGTTACGGCGATGCATCCAAATACAATACTTTCGGCGTAAATCCCATTGCACGCGAGGATTTGGAATACCGTCATTACCGCCAAAACCGCCTGAACGGTTCTGTGTGGTTGGAATTGAAGCCTTTCGAATTTCTTTCTTATAAGTTCAACGGCGGAGCCGACCTCTACTTCTACGAAAACTCATGGTTTCGAGGGGAAGGCAACTGGACTCAAAATCAGGAACATCGCGATCCGGAAAGCCAAAAGGCTCGCGATAACACCTATAACATGCTGATAGAACATACGTTGAATTTCAACAAAAACATCGACAAGCACCATATCGACGCCGTAGCCGGTACCACTTACCAGCACCACGAATGGGAAGGCCTTTGGGCTTCCCGCCTGAATTTCCCGATGTTGGGCAGCGGCGAATACCTGACGGTATTGGATGCCGGTCAAAGCAATCAGCAGAATACAAACAGTATCAGCGAAAACGCCATGATTTCCTATTTGGGTCGGGCAAACTATATCTATGATGATACGTACTATCTGACTGCAACGTTCCGCCGCGACGGTACATCCCGCTTGTCAAAAGAAAACCGTTGGGGCACCTTCCCCTCTATCGCTGCCGCTTATAGAATCTCAAACGAAGATTTCTTCAACGCAGATTGGATGAACGACTTGAAGCTCAGAGCAAACTGGGGTCGTTTGGGTAACTCATCCATCGGCGACTGGGACTATATCGGAACCATCAACCAAAGTATCGTAACCGTGTTCGGCGGCTCTGTTGTTCCGGGTTCCACTCAGGTGAAATTAGTGAACTCAAATCTTATTTGGGAAACAAAAGAGACGGTAAACGTAGGGTTTGACGCCAGTTTTCTGAATCAACACCTGACGGTTAGCGCCGAATACTATAACTCGAAAACCAGCGATGTACTGGCCGAAACCCCGATTGCCATTTCTACCGGTAATCAGGGCGGTTCCCCGTGGACAAACGCCGCCAGCTTGCGCAATAAGGGCTTTGAATTTACCGTCGGTTGGAAAGACCAAGCATCCGACCTTAAGTACAATGCCTTATTGAACGTTACAACTATGAGTAACAAAGTGTTGAGCTTGGGTCGCGACGACAGCACAAGGGATTATATTGATTCCGGACAAGCCCGAACACAGCCGGGCAGATCCTTAGCCGAATTTTATTTGAGAAAAACCGACGGCATCTTCAAAACGCAAGAACAGATCGACAGTTACGTAACATCCAACGGTACCCCAATTATGATTGAAGGAAAACGCCCGCAATTGGGAGACGTTAAATACATAGACTTGAACGACGACGGCGAAATTACCGACGCCGACCGCGATTATTGCGGCAGCCCATGGGCTAAGATGCAAGTGTCGCTGATATTCAACGCCGAGTGGAAAGACTTCGATTTCAGCATGATGTGGAACGGACAGTTTGGTAATAAGGTATATAACGTACCCCTGTGGCAAGGACGTCTGTTTGCCGATAACTCCAACTATGTCCGCTTCAAAGAAGGCGAAGAACCCTATCAGGTGAATCCGAACTCCAATACGCCGCGCATTATTTACGGCGATTTCCGCAATTCCCGTGATGCCGACCGCTTCTTGGAAAACGGTTCTTACCTTCGTATGAAAAATATTTCCATCGGATACAACTTCAAACAAAAATGGTTGACAAATCTGGGCGTGGAGAAACTTCGTCTGTATGCTACCGGCAGTAACCTGATTACCCTTACCGGCTATTCCGGTTTAGATCCCGATTTCAATGGTTCGAATCCTGTTTGGAACAGCGGTACCGACAGTTTTGCCTATCCCAACACCCGTTCGGTGATGTTTGGACTGGATTTGACCTTTTAACTTATAAATTAGAAATTATGAAAAAGATATATGGATTAATGCTCGCAGGCGCTCTGATGGTGTGCGCCGGATGCAGTTCAAGTTTATTGGACATCAATAATCCCAATGAGGTAACAAACGAAACTTATTGGAACAAGCCGGAAGATGCAACCGCCGGCGTGAATGCCTGTTACAGCTTCCTTTACAAAGAAGGTACATGGATGCGTTGGCTATCCTTCCGTTACGATTTGACTTCGGACGAAGGATGGAGCTCCTCCCCGTGGATTGAGCTGGGCGACTGGACCCGCTTCCTTTACAACAACTATAATTTTTACGAAGGGAACAACATCCACTGGGAACATTTCTACGTAGGTATCTTCCGTTGCAATCAGGTTTTGGCGAAAGTACCGAATATCGAAATGGACGAAACAACAAAAAATCAGGTCTTGGCGCAAGCCTCTTTCTTACGTGCTCTGTGGTACTTTCAGGTGAATCTGCTCTGGGATAAAGGCACCATGCCTTTGGAACCCAAAGACGCCAATTATATCCCGGAAGACGCTTCCGAACAGGAAATATGGGATCAGATTGAGATTGACTTGACTTATGCCATGCAGTACCTGCCCGAATCGTGGGACGCCGCTAACGTGGGGCGTGCCACCAAAGGAGCCGCTAAGGCTTTGCTCGGCAAAGCTTACATGCAACAGCACAAGTACGATCAGGCCAAAGAACAATTACAATGGCTGATCGATAAAGAAGGATCGCTCTACGGCCTGATCTCCAACCGCGAAAACAACTTTACCGACTTGGACGAGAACAACAAAGAAGGCATCTTCGAAATTCAGTTCGACGACCAGAACAAAGGCGGCACAGGCAACGATGCCAGCATGGCTTTCGGTTTTCAACGCACGCAGTTCTTCGCACCCAGCGGCGTCGGTTGGGGCGACGGAAAAGCGCGTCGCTGGTTGGTGGACGAGTTCCTGAAAGAAAAACAGACAAACGGGAAAAACGACTTGCGTCTCTACAGCAGTATTCTTTATCGCGGGTTCTCAAGCGACTTCCCCGACCAGTCGAAAAAATACTACGGATACGATAATGCCGACTGGAGCGACAGTTGGGGAACCGACCCCGAAGACTGCTACATCCGCAAATACAATACATCTTACTATCGTTCTGCGGAAGACTATTTTGCACGCAACAACTACCGCATTATGCGTTATGCCGATATCCTGATGAACTATGCCGAATGTTTGGCCGAGACGGGCGCTGCACCCTCCAGCGCCGCTGTTTATGTGGACAAAGTGCGCGAACGCGCCGGATTATCCAAATTGGCAAACAGTTCGTGGAAAACGTGTCTGGACTCCAAGGATGCCTTCCTCAAACGTTTGCAAACAGAACGCACCTTGGAACTTTGTTTCGAAGGTTGGCGATGGGCTGACTTGAAACGATGGGGCTTGCTCGATTCTCAAACGGGTATCGATGAACTGAAAGCTCGCGACAAAGACTTCAACAACTTTGTCGTCGGTAAACACAGACGTATGCCCATCCCAAGAGATGAAGTGGATGTCAGCACGGTAGGCGGCGTTGTTCATCTCACTCAGAATCCGAATTATTAATTTGACTGAGGATGGTTGTGCATGGAAGTCTTTCCCCCCACGTAGGACGGATTTTCTGCACAACCTTCCCCTGTTTTTAAATCTTCATCCTTTTGTGCTTATCATAAAAAAAATACTGCTCTCTTTCGCTTTCGTTCGCTGCTGCATTTTACCTGCCCAAAACATACAAAATCCGGTACTCCCCGGAGTGGCGGATGCCGGTGTGATGAAGTACAACGGAAAATATTACATCGGCGGCGTTTATACGAACGGCGATTTCTATGTATCCGACGATTTGGTTCATTGGTCGAAGCCGATTCATGCCGTATCCATGGATAACGATTGGACGAAAGGAAGCGGGGCAAAAGACAACCAGATACATGCCAACGACTTGCATTATCTGAATGGCGAATTTCACCTGTATTGGTCGGTTAACTATTGGGGGAAAGATCGGCATGCCGTCCATATCACACACGCACAAAGCGAAAATGCGCTGGGACCCTATACCGAACCCGATAAAAAGCGCTGGTTGGACAACCGCATCGACCCCATGGTTTTTCGAGACGACGATGGCCAATTGTACATGTATATGGTACGTTTTACCGATGGGAACACCATTTGGGCGCGTAAAATGAAAAATCCGGCAGAATTTGACGGTGAACCTGTTTGCTTGTTTGCCTCGTTGCCAAATACATGGGAAACCATGGATAACAGGGTCGCGGAAGGACCTTGGGTGCTCAAATACAGGGATCGCTACTACATGATGTACAATGCAAATCATACCTCTACGCATTGGGGCAATTACCGACTGGGAGTTGCCGAAGCCGATTCTCCCTTAGGGTTTCAAAACGGAAATAAATACAGTTATCCGGTTGTGGGAGACAATCAAACACCATTGGAAGAAACATACGTGGATTTACTGCGCTACGACAATACCAACTACAAACCCTTATTCGCTTATACGGAGGAGCAGCCAAAATCCGATTGGACGAAGCTTTCTTACGACGACTCCGCTTGGAAGACGGGAGAGACCGGTTTTTCTTCCAAAGAAGTGAAAGGCTCGACCGTTCGCCATCAGGGTACGCCGTGGAACTCGCCTTCCTTGTGGCTGCGCAAAACATTCTCCGCCGATAAGCAGACAGGCAATATAGCCTTGCGTGTCGCCCACGACGGTGATACCAAGATTTATTTGAACGGAGTACTTGTCTATGAAAAACAGGGTCGCAATTATTGCATCGTGAACTTCGATGAAAAACGGCATGCCGCTTTGAAAGAAGGCGCGAATCTGCTTGCCGCAGAAACCCACGGAGGCCGTTCCCACTTTTTTGACCTGTCTCTGTTTGATATGAAAAACAAGCTTGCCGACGATATTTTGATGACCCCCGGTCAACCGAATATCCTGAGAGGCCCCAACGGTTTTGAATGGTGGCTTATCTATATGGCAAACAAAAATAACGACCGTCGGGGACAGTATATCAACCGGGTTCGGTTCTTCGATAAAACGATGTTTGTAGATGGCATAACCGGACCTCATTCGACGGGTTATCACCCCGAACCTTCAAAACCCACCTTCTCCCAAACAGGGGAAACGCCGTCTTTGGGCGTGTTGCGGCAGATGCAGCCTTCGACGGCTTATTTGTTTGAAGCGGGTGTTAAAACAAAAAGCGAAGCCGGCATCATCGTTTGGTGGAAAGACGCCGATAATTGTGCTACCGCAGGATTGGACGCCCAAACACATAGCTGGTACTTGCGTACCCGCATCAATGGAACAGAAAATACCGATTTCTTTGCGCTGCCACCGGATTTCCGCTGGGGTGTTTACCATCATTTCCGCATCGAACGCAACGGTAGCGGATTAAAAATATGGATTGATGAAATTCCTGCGCCAAAAAAGCATATCTTTGCAGAAATTATCCCTGCCGAGCCGGGTGTTCCCGGTGTGTTCGACGCAGCACAAGATGCCCTGTTCGATGGAATTACTTATACCATCGGTTTTGACGATTGCCATTGGCAGCTTTCAGAAAAGTCGGAGGTGATAAAAGGCGATTTTCTGACCGATTACGAACTGAGCTTCCAATTGTCCGGCCTGACCGAACAAAGCACGGCAGGCTGTTATCCGGTCTATGTGGATAAGGACAACTATGTGAAAGCGCTGTTCAACAGCTCTTCCCGCACGCTTGCGGTTATTGCGGTGAAGCAGGGCAAAACAGCTTGGAAGAAAAATATCTCGCCGGAATGTTTGCAAACGGTTTATCCGGATGTGAAATACACCGATTTGATCGAGAAATGTTATCGTTTTGCCGCGCCTGTTTGGTTAGATGCCTTATACCTCAACCGACATGAAGCGGATAACAAATCCGAATTCGTGAAAGATATGTTCGACAAATTTACTATAGAATACCTGTATGACGGAAAGTGGCGCCCCATAGACAGTCGGGGATCTGAAATTGCCGAACACCCTGCTTATAACAAATTATCATTCAATATGTTGAAAGCAGAAAGCTTACGGTTTATCAACAAAGATGCCGAAGACCTGCAGCGTCATATTTACAAGACAGGCGTTCAGGAACGGTGGAAAGAGTCTTACCATTTTTGTGCAACAAGACGGGGAGACAAGCTCTATCTGTTTGTTGATGGAAGGGAATTGGACGTATTGGATATTCGGTATCCTGCATCCCGTATCGGGTTCTGTTCCGAGAGTGGTAATCCGGTCTATAAAGGCATATTGTATTATCATATAGGAAATTAACTATAACAAGTCATTGAAAATCATTAAAAAGAAAAAATGATGAAGAACCATTTTATTTATGCGTATTTATGTCTGTCGATTGCCTCGCTGACATCCTGTCAATCTTGCTCTTCGAAATATAAAGATGTGGATGATATTGTTGTTGAGGATGTTGCAACGCCTGTGTTCTTTGGCGATCCTTTTATTCTGTTGCACAATGGCATTTATTATGCCTACGGCACCCATTCGGATGACGGAATAGAGGTCTATGCTTCCGACGATCTGCTGACGTGGAAATACAAAGGCTTAGCCCTGAATAAGAAAGATTCTTATGCCGATCGATGGTTTTGGGCTCCCGAAATCTATGCCATAAACGGGAAGTTCTACATGTATTACTCGGCGGACGAACACATCTGTGTGGCAACAGCCGATTCGCCGACAGGCCCCTTCGTCCAAAACAAAAAAGAACCCATGATTGCCGATGAGAAATGTATCGACAACTCGCTGTTTATCGATGATGACGGCAGGCCTTATCTCACTTTCGTGCGCTTTAACGACGGCCTCAATATTTGGATTGCGGAGTTGGAAAAGGATCTGGTCAGTCTAAAAAAAGAAACCATGCACCCCTGCATTCATGTCTCTCAGGCTTGGGAAGAAGTATGGCCTCGCGTAAACGAAGGGCCTTTCGTCATCAAGCACAAGGGGCTTTATTACATGACCTATTCGGCCAACAGTTACGAAAGTCCGTTTTACGGCGTGGGTTGCGCCACGGCTACCGACCCGATGGGCGTATGGACCAAATACGACGAAAATCCGTTGCTGCAAAATCCCGGCGATCTGGTTGGTGTAGGACACAGCGCCTTGTTTACGGACAAAGCGGGCAAGCTGCGGATTGTTTTTCATGCCCACAAAGACAAAAACAACATTCATCCGCGTGCCATGTACATCGGCAACGTTTCTTTTGAAGAGGTGAACGGCGTTGACCGCATGAAAATCGACAAGGATTATATCACACCAAAAGCAGTCAAATAACTGTTTTACAACGAAATACAATAAAAAAGATACACGCATGAAAAAAGCATTGGCATTATTGGCGTTATACTGTTTGACGGCATGTTCATCGTCATCGCCGACAAAGGAAGACCATCAGGATAAGGAACCAAAAAACACCTACCGCAATCCGGTGATCAATTACAGTTTGCCGGATCCATCCGTGATAAAAGGTGAGGACGGCTATTTCTATCTGTATGCCACCGAAGACATCCGCAACCTGCCGATACACCGCTCCAAGAATCTGGTGGACTGGGAATATTTGGGTACCGCCTTTACCGAAAGCACCCGCCCCGATTTTGAAGAGAAAGGCGGATTGTGGGCGCCCGACATCAATAAAATCGGCGACAGGTATGTGCTCTACTATTCCATGTCCGTATGGGGAGGCGAATGGACTTGCGGCATCGGCTGCGCTACATCCGACAGGCTCGAAGGTCCCTTCACCGATCACGGGAAAATGTTTCGCAGCAACGAAATCGGCGTGCAAAACTCCATCGACCCTTTCTATATCGAAGATGGAGGGAAGAAATACCTGTTCTGGGGCAGCTTCCGGGGAATTTATGCCATCGAATTGTCCGATGACGGACTATCCCTGAAAGAGGGCGATAGCCCTCAGCAAGTGGTCGGAACAGCTTACGAAGGTTCCTACATCCACAAAAAAGACGGCTATTACTACTTTTTCGCCTCCATCGGCAGTTGTTGCGAGGGGCTGAACAGTACTTATACAACGGTCGTAGGCCGTTCGACGAACCTTTTCGGCCCTTATACCGATAAAAACGGCGGATCTATGCTCGACAACAAACACGAAGTGTTGATCCGTAAAAACAATACTTTTGTAGGGCCCGGTCATAATTCCGAAATTGTAACGGACAATGCCGGTAACGACTGGATTTTCTATCACGCCGTAAGTACAAAAAATCCCGATGGCCGCGTACTGATGATGGACAAGATTGTCTGGCAAAACGGATGGCCGTCGGTGGAAGGGGCTACGCCTTCAATAGAATCCGACAAACCCGTATTCTGAAAACAGATACGGGAAATAAATTGTTAATATTCACCAAAAAAATTGGACAGACATGTCTTTTATTTATCTTTGTAAATGAATTCATTACCGAATTAATCGCACATTGACATAAGCGATCAAATCAACAGCCCTGTTATGAAAAAATATTTTTTCGGTCTGCTCCTGATATCCTGTCTCTGTTGCTCGTGCGTGGACAACTTTTTCTCTAACAGGCAAACGGATGAATTGTCAAGAGACGTGGTCGCTGCCGACCTGACCATTGTCCCGTTCTATCCGTGGGAAACCCGCGCTCCGGCTCCGAGCGACACCCCCACGGAGAAATTGCTGGAGCTGATCAATGCCGAGAAACGCCTGTTCGCTTCAAAATTCGATTTTGTCGGGTCTGTGTTCGCGGCCGATTTCCTGCCCCTGTGGATGAACATCAAAGTCATCCGGATAAACGGGACAGACTACAACATCGTTATACCCTGCAGTGTTTCCACCATGGTTTCCGACTTGGGAAACGCCATCGAAAACGAGGTGGCGCTGATTATCGTCAAAAGGGGAGACGAAAGTTTCAGCTATCTCAAATCTTCCCGTTGGAAGGAGAAAATACGGGGGAGAGGGTTGTGGTAACGCACGACGGCGATGAGATCCGGATTGAAGCTGAAGAATGGGTTGAGGGCAGCATGGTATCGTACCATCCCATAGGCGTCCTCAGAGAAGGATCCGCGGCTACCCGCTCCCAAGACGTATCTAACGACGGATGCTGGACCATATTCTACGAGATAGTGGGATCCTTCATCTCACGCGACGGCGACGGAGGATACTCCATAGTGCCGGTGAGGACGCCCTACTATGTCTGGAACGGGTCATGCGAAGAAGTCGTGTGTACGGCATATCACCATAGCAACAGCCTGACGTTGTTGTCCGCATCGCGGCTCGATTTTACCGGGGCGGTCTCTATTCCCCCAACCGGCGGTCTTTCCTCTTCATCCGGAGGTGGCGGAGGCAGTGGCAGCAGCGGTAGCAGTGGCAACAGCAGCGCTTCTTCCGGAGGGTCATCCACGGGAAACACCCTGCCCGAAGGAGGAATTGATATTCTACCGAATCCTGTGGAGAGAATACCCCTTCATAAAGATTTAAAAGCGTTGTTCAAAGGAGTTTGCAGGATCATTGACCCCGATATGGACAAGCTGAACAAAGCCTACGAGGAAATGCGGGAAGACTGTTTCTACAACAACATCGACGTTTACATCAGGGAAAACGGGATGTCGCTGAAGAATATCATCATAGACCCGACCATGTTTGGAGATGCGTCGATAAACAGCGACGGCAATCTGAAATTCCGCAACAGCATATACATCACGGCCGAGAACCTGAAACACGAGTGGATACATCTCTTCCAGAAACACTACCACAGTCTGACGGCTTTTGGCGACAAGGCCGGCATGATGGAGTTTGAACTGGCGCTGGCGCAGGATATCCTCCATTTCGTCAAGTATAAGGGGAAGGTTAGTGAAGGTGATGGAGCCTTTCATATCTGGGCATGCTCCAAAACAGGGGATGACGAAGATCGTAAAAATTATATAGACTGGCTGTCCGATATTACCGCTGAGGGAAAAGCCTATCCCTCAGCGATAGACAACGAAAAATTTCAGGATTTCTCTACAGCATTTGGAAGGGTGAGCATTTCTTACAATCCCGACAGAGGATATGTTTACGGCAGTAACGCAACATATCCGCCTTCCGCCATTCAGGCCTTGTTTCAGTTAGCAAAAAAAAATTGCAAATAAAAAAAGTGATTCATTATGAAAACAGTAAAAATCATTCAAATGGTTATTCTGTTATCCGTCTGTATAACAAATATACAGGCGCAGAAAACAGAAGTGAAAGGGAATAAAAATACTTATATACTGAAGACAGGTATGCAGAGTATTTACAGTATATGGAACAGGAATAACACATTAAAGGATATTACGCCTTCATATCTGTTGCACGAAGTTATTCCGCCGATTACAATAGTAAACCGTTCAACTTTGGACAGTCTTGTTTTTAATTATTTCCCGCTATACTTTAAACAGTTTTCGGGGACATTCAGGGGATTTTCGGTTTTAAGTATGTATTTTTTTGCAGATATTAATGGAAATATCAAAGAAATGTCTATTTCTTACCCCAAAGAAATCGGCATTATACCCGCGACAATAATCGAAGAATTTGAAGCCGCCGTACTGCAAAGCAACGTTAAGCTGTCCTTCGATAAAGACCACCCGACGTTCAAAGGCTCGGCATGGGTGGGGCAATACGCCTTATATGACTCGAATAAGTTGCAGAACTATAAATAGCTTGTCCGGAATTTGCAGGAGTTTGAGCCGGCATCACCTACCCTGTGGATTTGAGCAAGGGTCTGGTCGGACATATAGAATGTACTCTCTGGTTGTCAAACATATTTCGGCAACCGAAACGCAAACTCCAATCCCCCGCCCGCTCGCATCGCCACACTTATCGTCCCGCCGTGAAACGACACGGCATATCTCACTATCGACAATCCCAGCCCCGAACCGCCTGCATCGCGCGTCCTGCCTTCGTCGGCGCGATAAAAACGTTCAAAAAGGCGCGACAAGTGGCGGCGGTCGCTGATGCCAACGCCGTCGTCCCAAAATTTGAAATGGTAAAAGTTCTGATTTTCTTTTGTTTGCGTGATGTGAGCGGTAACATTACTGCCTGCGTGGCGAATGACGTTGTCGAGCAGATTGCCGAAAATCGCGACAAGCAGATTGCGGTTGCCGTTCACGACGGTAGCGGCAGGAATCGCACATTCCAATCTTATGTTTTTATCTTTCATACGATTATGGAATGTGCGGCGCAAATCGTCAATCAACTGACTGATATTGACCGCCTCGAAACGAAACGAATGGGGGGCGTCGTCGATTTTGGTCAGCAAACTCATATCCTGAATGAGTTCCGAGAGCGCAAGCGTCTGATTGTAAGCCGTTTTTATAAAATGTTCGCGTTTTTCCGATTCCAATGGCGTGTCCATAACCGTTTCCAAGCAGCCGCGAATGCCGGTTACGGGCGTGCGCAACTCGTGAGTGATATTTCCCGTAAGTTCGTGTTTGAGTTGCCCCCTGTCCTGCTGCCGCCGTTTCTCAAACCATCCCGAAGCATAGAGAATAAGCGCCAAAACAATAATAAACAGCAA
>JAISUH010000061.1 GCA_031272205.1 Dysgonamonadaceae bacterium
TCACCCACGTTTTTCCACGAGAGGATTTCCTTTGAAGAAAATTTGATTTTGAAATGTTTTTCTTCCGCCACAATCAGTTGAATGTGAGTCAGCGAATCCCACTCGTCAATGTCGTTGGCAGTTGTTTCCTCGGTCAAAACAATTTCCTCGTTATCGAGTACGTCGCGGAAAATTTCCTGCACTTCCGCTAAAATTTCTTGGTTTGTCATATTTCTTTTATTTTAATGCTATAAAACACTCTTTTTGTTGATATTCACCCACATTCAGGACGTATAAATTTTCGCCCGCCTGCGAAAATCCCAAATCGCGGTAATGATTTTCCACCATTCCATTTTTTGCGGTCGGTATATATTCGCCTATAATCTGTTTGAAACCGTTTGTACGGGCGTAATCGACAATGGTGTTGAGCGTGAAATTTTCCATTCCGCGTTTCAAGACGCGGCAACTCATAAACCACGTGTCGATGAAAAGACCTAAACCTGTTAGGTTTTCAAAACCTAACAGGTTTTTAGGAATACGTTTTTCCAATATCACCACACAAATCAGCCCGTTATCGCCAAATTTATCGGACAGCGTAAAACTGAAAGTCGCATAATTTTCATCCTTCGACAGGCGTTCAATATCGGCTTCTGTATAGCGTATTGTCCTTAAATTGAATTGGTTACTGCGTTGCGAAAGTTGCGCCACACGCGGCGTATTGAACTTGTTAAAAGGCGCCACTTCTGAAATCATATTCAGCGATTTGAGAAAATCGGCTTCGTTGGCAAATGATTTTTGAAGCGAAACTCTTTGTGCTTCAACTTGATACTGCTTTGTGCGTTCGGCGTCGGCAGCGGAATACGAAACGGTTTCAAAAAGATTGAGCGCGTAAAGATATTCGAGGTATTCGCCCGGGTCTTCCGGCAGTTCGGGGACACAGATTTGTGGGATATTTTCGCGGACGATATTGCGCTCAAATGGATTATCATCCAGAAAAACCATCGAATCGAAACCAATATTGAGTATCTGCTGAATGGCGCGGATATTATCGACTTTGGTTTCCCAATTCGCCATAAAAACCGAAATATCGTCCAAATGCAACACCATATCGGGATGTTTCAGAAACGGCTCTTTGGCGGTCTCTTCGTTGTTTTTGGAGCAAACGGCAAGAATTATTCCTCTGTTTTTCAGTTTCTTAATCCAAAGTTGGAACTCCGAAAACGCCTTGCCGATACCGAGTCCGTGTCCCAGTTGGATATTCTCCAATCCGTCGTCGCCGATAACGCCACCCCAAAGCGTATTGTCTAAATCGAGAATCAGGCATTTTTTGAACTGCCCCTGCGCAGCACAAATTATATCCATTGTCCGCGAGGCGACGTACGGCACGGCGTCAATAGACAGCACCATTTCCGTACTCACGTAAACCGAAGAATCGAACAACCAATTTCGTCCGAAAATATTTTGCAACGCGGCAATATCGCAGATGAACAGATTCGGATTTCGCCGCGCCAAGTTCATCAGTTCATAATTCAGTTTCCGGATTTGATAAGTGAACGAACTTTCCACTTTATTCGCAAAACTGCCGAAAACGCTGTCGTCGATTTCCGCATAATTGAAATAGATGATACGACCTTTGACGGAATTACAAATTTGCTCGACAAATTGCAGACGCTCGTCGGCTAACGCACTTTGCTTTTCCACAGGCAATTCGCTGTATTTTTCGCAGAGTTTATGCGCCGATTGAAAAACGACGACATAGTCCGCCTGAAACGCATACAGTTCCGATGTGGGGTCGAGAATTTGCCGTTCCACCTGATTGTATTCCGCCTCAAAGAGGTCGAGGTTGTAGCCGCGCTCAATCGCCACGCCGCGCAATGCAGTGGCGAGAAACTGAGTAGCAGTGTCGCCGAGCAAAGCCACTTTTATGACCGGCAAGGCGCTGGTGTCGCGTTTTAGATTGCGCTTAAGCTGTTTGAAGTCGGGGATATGATTCATAAAAAAACTCAAAACGAAAAATCAACTCCGGCGGCAAACACCTTATTGGTGCGGGAATAAGTTAATGTCATCAGCGGAGTTAACGACGACACTACGGAGTTATTGTCGGGATTTTTCTTATAATCCGTATAATTTGTCCAAAAGTAGCCGATATTAATCAATACGTTTTTCGCGACTTTCACCGAACCGCCCATGCCTATTGAGTAGGAATCGAGGGAGAAACTCAGGTCGGATTGAAAATCGTCGCTCAGTCCGTAATCGGTAACTTGTGCGCCGCCGCTTATGGCGAACATATCGTTTATTTGGTATTCCAAACCGAAGAGGTATTCGTTTGTTCCTCCGGTTAATGACTTCTGTTTGTTGTTTGCCATTCCGGCCTGTTTGTCGGAAAAATAGTGGTATCCGGCGCTAACTAACAGTTTCGGGAATTGATAGGTCGCGCCTACCGTAAACAGTCCGGGTATGTCGTGCGGCGTGTTCACGCCGTCGGCAAACAGGCCGGTATCGTCTATTTCCGTTTTGTTTTCGACGTTGAGGGCATTGCGGAATTCGTATTTCATCCCGATATTCCAATTGTCGTAACTGAAATTTACTCCCAGAATGGGCGTTACGCCCCAACCCGACTGGGTGCATTTGAGGTGTTTGTCCTGAGTAGATTGGGCATAACCCAAAATGACATCTTTATAAGCGGCGAGGATAGGGGAAGAGGCGAGTCCTGTCAGATAGGCGTTTGCCGAAATCATTTCGCCCGATCCGAATCCGGACATTGGGGATGAAGGATTGATCATTATGTTTGTGATATTGCCTTCATAAGCGTTGTTTACGATATTCAAGCGGAAGCCTCCATAAGCCGAAAACATCTCGTTTATTTTGTAGCTTCCACCCATCTGCAACCCGTAAATATAGGACGCACCGCTCATATAGGATTGCACCGAATATTTATCCACGGTAACGGGCAGACTGTATTGTGAGGCAAAACTTTGGAGCAGAATGGGTAGCATGGCTACCGAGCTTTCAAAGGTGGGCAAGCCTCTGTTGAACGTGGCTTTTCCGCCTCCGCCGGAAACCGACAGGTTGCCCGACAGCACCCAGTTTCCCGTTTTATATGCGGCCTGAATGCTTGGAACAATCGGTGCGGAGGCGTTTCCTACAAATTCTTTGGTCGTATTGTCGCCGTATCCTGCAAACGGTGCAAAATTGGCAGTTATGGTTCTGGTTTGAAAAGCACTCTGATTTGAAACGGAGAAATGAAATCCGTCGTTGAGCTTCACCAACCCCGCCGGATTATAGTATGCGGCATCGATTGTCGTGATGCCGTCTAAGGCTACGAGCCGGATGAAACGTGCCGACTGGTTTGTATTGGTAAGGATGCCTCCTGCGAAAACGACAGGCATCTGAAACAATGCAATGAGTATGCAAATTAAATTTTTTTTATTCATATCCAGAAGTTATAGATTAAATATTCATTGGTTTTGTTGAATTTTTGAAAGTGCAAAGATACATCAAGAATTTGTTAAATCGGCACATTATTCTTTCATTTTCTTGATTTTCCCGAATAAATACTATCTTTGCCGTATAAAAAAATACAAGAAATATTAACCTGCTTTTAATCCGGTTTAAAATGAACGAGCCTGTGATCCATGTCGGAATTTTATCCGCGCCGCAAATTCAATTCACGCTTTTTGTTCCGTATCGGCTGAACGGCGAAGTTTTGCCCTCAGGCGATTATTCGGTTGAATTTTCGAAAGGGAGCATCCTGTTTCGCGGTCAAAAATACGATGAATTTACTTTGGAGTCCGGCGATATTCATTCCGGTTCTTTTGAATTGAAAGATGTCGTTATCGGAATAAATTTTCATTGGGAACGAAAAGAAAATCAACGTTTTCAAGGCAATCTGAAGTTTATCGTCGAAGGTGATTCGGCGAGGGCGATAAACGTTGTTTCGCTGGAAGATTACCTGACGAGCGTCATTTCGTCGGAGATGAGCGCGACGAGTTCCGAAGAACTGCTGAAAGCGCATGCCGTCATATCCCGCAGTTGGTTGCTGGCACAGATTCAGAAAAGTAAATCGCTCGAAAACGAGGGACAAAAATACCGTTCTTTGCATCAGTCCTCGACGGAAATAATCCGCTGGTACGATCGCGAGGATCACGACCGTTTTGACGTTTGCGCCGACGATCATTGTCAGCGTTACCAGGGCATAACCCGTGCGTCCACGTCCTTAGTGAAAAAAGTTATCGGCGAGACGAGAGGGGAAGCGCTGATGTGGGATGATGCCATTTGTGATGCCCGTTTTTATAAATGTTGCGGCGGGGCGATGGAAACCTTCGAGAATACATGGGAACCGGTTCTTCATCCTTATTTGGTGGCGAAAGCGGATAACCTGAATCCTGAATTTGTTTTGCCCGATTTGACCGGCGAAGAGGCCGCCGACCGCTGGATTCGCACTTCGCCCGAAGCTTTTTGCAACACATCGGACAGCCGTGTGTTGAAGCAGGTTTTGAACGACTATGATCAAGAGACGGCTCATTTCTACCGATGGAAAGTGGTTTATTCGCAAGACGAACTTTCGACGCTGATAAAAGAACGATCGGGAATCGATTTTGGTGAAATTATTGCTCTTGAACCCGTTGAGCGCGGTTTTTCCGGCCGTATCATCCGCCTGAAAATTATCGGAACGAAACGGGTGATGACGGTCGGAAAAGAGCTGGAAATCCGTCGGACGTTGTCGAAAACGCATTTGTACAGTTCGGCCTTTGTTGTCGATGCCGAACATGAAAACGATGAAGGCATCCCCCAACAATTTACCCTTACCGGCGCGGGATGGGGACATGGCGTAGGTCTTTGTCAGATTGGTGCGGCGATGATGGCGGAAAAAGGGTACGGATACCGACAGATTTTAGCGCACTATTTCCCCGGTAGCGAAATCGAAAAGCGTTATTGAGTTTGAGTTAGCGGGAAAAGTGTTGAAGACAGATACTGATCTATCCAATTTTTATAAAACTCTTTTAAACGAAACTTTGATGAATGTGTGGCAGAAAATAAGTGCTATCCGTGAAATAACTCCGCTTTCGGAGAAAGATTGTTTCTACATCGCCGACCGGAACAAGAACGAATTTACGTATCCTATCCATTCGCACGGCGAATACGAATTGAATTTTATTTCAAACGCTTCGGGGGTGAAACGCATCGTCGGCGACTCCATCGAGATCATCGGCGATTATGACCTCGTCCTGATCGGGAGCAAGGATTTGGAGCATGCGTGGGAACAAAACGATTGTAAATCAAGCAATATACGGGAGATAACGATTCAGTTCTCGCCCGATTTGTTTTCGTCCGAGTTGTTGAACAAAAACCAGTTCAATTCGATCCGCAAGATGCTGAAAGAGGCACAATGCGGTCTGAGTTTTCCGCTTCCGGCTATCATGAGCGTCTATTCGTTGCTCGACAAGCTGTCGGGTGAGCAGAACGGGTTTTATGCTTTTGTCAGTTTCCTTAAAATTCTGCACGAACTGTCGCTCCATTCGTCCGAAGCAAAACGGTTATCGACCTCTTCTTTTGCCAAGATAGGCAGTCATTCCGATAGTCGGCGGATACAAAAGGTGCAGGAATACATCAACGCGCATTACAAAGAAGAAATACGGTTAAACGAGTTGGCCGATGTAGCGAAAATGACTCCGGCAGCATTCAGTCGGTTTTTCAAATTGTGTACGGGGAAAGGCGTGGTTGATTATGTTATTGATCTGCGATTGGGCTATGCCGCACGCTTGTTAGTCGATTCCAACATGTTGATTTCGGAGATTTGTTATGATTGCGGCTTCAACAACGTGTCCAATTTCAACCGCTTGTTTCGCAAGCATAAAAAATTGTCGCCCAAAGAGTTTCGTGAAAATTACAGAAAGAAGAAAATCGTAATCTGACAATAAAAAAGCAACGGGGCTGTTTGAAAAACGTTTCAAGCAGCCCCGTTATCGTTACACTATCTTATCTCAGATTTACCATCCGGGGTTGTTACTCCCAAACAGTTTGTTTTGCGTAATTTCCGATGTGGGTACCGGACACAACAAACTTCGTTCTTCGCGTACTCTGGAAATCACATTGTTATGGGGCGTAAGTTGCACAACGGTGGCATTCATTACATTCATATACATTCCCCATCGAAGCAGGTCGAAACGGCGTTTGTATTCCAAAGCATATTCCAATCCGTTTTCCTGAAAGATCATGCTGCGCAACTGTACTTTATCGGTGGTGGTAACCGGAGCGGCATGCACCCTGTTACGAATCACTTGCAAGTCAGCCAATGCGCCGCCGGCATCATCCAATTCGTTACGCGCTTCCGCCCGCAGCAGGTAGGCCTCGGAATAGCGAATCAGAATCATATCCTGATTGACTTTACTGTTCATTCTTGCATAGACTACGTTTGGATTGGTTAGCGATCCTCCATACCATTTTGTAGAAAAAGCGGAAGGACGATAATAGGTGCCGTCTTCGTACATATCCTTCACATCTGCATCGCTGCTTGCCGGCCGTATTCCGTCCGGAGCGGTATTGTATCGCATATCGCCTGTCGGGAAACGGTACCATTGGCGTCCCAAATCGAATGTCGCATCTTTCACGTAATGAAAAACGCCGCTTACCACACGTTCGTCGTTTACCGGATTTGCCGAATTGTAATTATACATTTTATAACAGCCGTCGGACAAAAGAATGACCCCTCCACCGCCCCAAGTTGGCGGAATAGTGTAATAGGGAGCGCCTTCCGATAAAAATTGATTGTCGTCGGAACTGGCAATACCCCATACAAATTCTTTGTTGCGTTTATTGGCATCACCCCATATCTGATACCATTCCGGCAACAAATCGAAACTTTCGCCTTTACGGGCAATCACATCGCTGCACAACGATGCCGCCAATCCGTAAAGTTCTGTGGCGTTGAATGAGGCATAGCCGTCCTCGATGCGACTGCCCATCACTTTTTGCGTGGTGAAACGTGTCCATACAAGGGTGGCCGTTGCTATCGGATCGACTTGTGTTTCCGTTCCGGACTGATTGAGGATATTGACATACATCTCCGTACCGTCTCCGGCTAATTTGCCGGATGCCATCGTGCAATAGACCCGTGCCAGCAGTAATTCGGCTGCGGTTCTGTCGGCATGTCCGAATCCTCCGACAGCGGCGTGTCCGCCATATTGCATATTGTTGATGGCATCCTTCAAATCTGATACGATTTGCTCGTAAACTTCGGCTATCGGAGCGCGTGGACTGTCGTTATCGGAAGCTACCGACAAACGGATGGGTACAGGACCGTACATGCGTACAAGATGGAAATACGACCATGCCCGCAGAAACAGAACTTCTCCATATCGGTGAGCGATATTGACATCCGATAAATCGGAGGTTTCCAATGCCGCTTTAGCCGAATTGCAACGGGAAATAATGATATAGAAATTTCGGAATGGGTCGGAATCGTTGTTGTATCCCCAATGGTTGGCAAAATTACCCATTCCGGCGCCATTTAAGGCCCAGTCCCATCCAATCGACAGATCGTGATCGTATTCTACCCATTCCCAATAGGTTTTGGTCATGAGGTAGGAACTCCAAAAACGATTGTAGATTCCGGTAACTAATTGTTCTGCGCCTTGCTTGTCTTGTGCTAATCCTTCGGCAGTGATGCGTGCCGGATGTTCTTCGAGGCTGCATGAGAAGAAGACCATAAAGAAGCACAATGTGAATAATGTTATTGTTTTTTTCATTGTCGTGAATGTCAAAAATTAAAATTTAAACCAAAAATAAAGGAACGCGCCTGCGGATAACCGCCGCCGTCAATACCCCGTATGGAAGGGCTTGAGTTAAACGAATTGACTTCGGGGTCGAACCCGCTGTATTTGGTAAATGTAAACAGATTATTACCGGATGCGTATAAACGCATATTGTTGAGTCCCTTGATATTACGGAATGTATAACCCAATGAAATGCTGCGGATTTTGCAATACGAACCATTTTCGTAATACAGAGAACTCATTTTAAATTCTCGACCGTAATCTTCGTACAGTTTAGGCAATGTTCCGTCGGGGTTTTCCGGCGACCATGCTCTCTTGAGTGCATCTACCGGCAGGTTGCGGGAACCGCCGATATCATAGAAACGCAGCGCCGGCTGGTTGAATATTTTGTTTCCATATACACCTTGCAACAGGACGTAGAGGTCGAAATTTTTAAAATTGACCGAAGAAGTAAAACCGTAAATAAAATCCGGATTTGTGGTGCCGAGGAATGTCTGGTCTTTCTCGGTGATATTCGGATCGTCGTCCAAGTTCTTGTAACGAATTTCACCCACCCATTTTTGTTTGATGAGTATTTCGGTCGCTGCTGTGTTGTCGCTAACGGAATATCCCGGATATTTTGCCTGAAACTGTTCGCTGTTGATCACTTCTTCACGTGATTTCCATATACCGTCATATACATAGCCATAGAGCTGTCCTATCGGGTGTCCTTCGGCATTAATGAACGCATCGCCAATACCGCCGTAAGCTACTCTGGGGAAGAAATCGCCAAATCCCAAACGGGTGATTTCGTTTTTGTTGGCGCTAAAAGTGGCGCCTACATCCCATTTCAACGAATTTTCCCTGTTATTGATGAGGTGTGCATTTAATGTAACTTCTATTCCTTGATTCATGATTTCCCCGATGTTGTCCATCATTTCAATAACGCCTGTACTTGGCGACAATTCGCGCGGTTGCAGCACATTGGTTGTCTTTCGGTGATAGAGATCGACCGTTAAATCCACTTTGTTGAACAGCCCGACATCCAATCCCATGTCGATTTGTTTGGTTGTTTCCCATGTCAGGTTGATATTACCGGGGTTGTAGGGATCCATGGCGTATCCGTTGACAACGTCGCTGCCGAAAGGATAATTAGCGCCTGTCATCAGGGAAAATGTCGCATAGGAACCGATTGCCTGATTTCCTGTATGTCCGTAGCTGAGTCGCAGTTTGAGGTTGTTCAATTTGTCGGCGATCGATTCCATGAATGGTTCCTGCGTCATCGAATAGGCCAGTCCGACGGACGGAAAAAAGCCTCCTTTGTTGCCTTTGGCAAATTTGCTGGAGACATCGTAGCGGCCTGTAAGTGTCAAGTAGTATTTTAAACTGTAATTGTAGGCAGCACGGAAAATGCCCGACAACAATTGCGCTTCAGACTGTCCCGACTGTACATAATTGAACGTTGATGCATCGCCGAGATACCAACCTTGACTGTAATCCGATGCAAAGCCTTGCACGCTCAGGTATTTGTAATAACTTTCCGACTGCTCCCACGATGACGACAAGGTGGCGCTGATATTGTGTTTGCCTATGTCGTGGTTGTACATCAACATGTTTTCAAACAGCAACGATGACCATGTGTTATCGCCTGCCAGCGCCAAACCGTTCTTAGGCGTTCTCCCTTCCCACAGTTTTGTGCTGAAATACTGATTCTGCTCATTGACGGATGTGCTGTATCCAAGTACGGTTCTGAATACCAATCCTTTCATCAGCGTGATGTTGGCATAATTGGAAGTGTAGGTTGAATAGCCTTTGGTCTGATTCAAAGGTGTGGTATAGGTCAGCGGATTGGTCGCCATGGCCTGTACTCTGTCGTCCAATACGCGCGGGTCATCGACACGAAAAGTCGGTGGAAAAAACAGGGCGGAACGGATCACTCCTTCATCTCCGTTGTTGTAGTTGTTTGTTGCATTTTTCAACATGTTGGAGATGGTATAGGATATGTTGATGATGGATCCTATTTTCAACCATGTTTTCAATTCTTTGTTCAGCGTAAGTTTTCCGGAATAGCGATCGAAAGATGAATTTTTCACCACCCCTTCCTGATTCGACAGGCTGCCCAGAAACGACCAGTCGAAACTTTTACCCGATCCGCTTAAATCAATACTTAAATCGTGGGTAATAGCCGTGCGGAAAATTTGGTCTTGCCAGTAACTGTTGTCGTTGTCCGGAAAATCGTCAGGCAACTCATTGTATCGCTGTTCCTGTTCATTCCATTGTCCGTTGTATGGCGATACGCTACCCGGCAATACGGTAGTAGCGCCGTTCAATAGAGCCGTATTGATTTTCGTTTGATTGACATAATGGGCATATTCGCGGCTGCTGAGCATCTGCAGCCTGTTGGCCGCCTCCGAAACGGACACATTGTAATTTATATTAATGCGATCGCGGTTGGAGTTTTGGCCGGATTTTGTTGTGATAAGCACGACCCCGTTCACCCCCCTCGAACCGTATAAAGCGATAGACGATGCGTCTTTAAGCACTTCGATGCTCTCAATATCGTTGGGGTCAAGGAACGATAGCGTATTGGATGTCGCTACATCGTTTCCGCTGTTCAAATTAGACATGTTGCTGACCGACAGAGGAACGCCGTCTAATACATATAGCGGCTCGGTTGAGCCGAAAAGGGTGCTTGTGCCCCTTATCTGTACATTGACGCCTCCACCGGGAGCGCCGTCGGAACGTGTTACATTCACGCCGGCGATACGCCCTTGCAAAGCCTGTTGAACATCCCCTTTACCCACTGCAAAATTCTCATCGCTTCGCAATATGGAAATTGCACCCGCGAGGTCTTTCTTTTTTACCATGGCATAATTTGCCAGAATAACGACTTCTTCCAAAGCGCTGGCCGTCGGAACAAGCGCTATGGTCATCTTGTCTGTAACGGATACTGTTTGCGCTTCATAACCAAGATAACTTATGGTTATTTGTTTTACAGAGGCAGGCAGTACAAAAGAAAATCGCCCCTGATAATCCGCAACTGTAGCATAATCGCTACCCCCCACTATTGTAGCGCCAATCAAAGGCTCGTTCGTTTCTTTATCAATTATGACGCCCGAAACGATTCTTGATTGCGCATATCCCCATCCTGTGCTTAACAGGCAAAACAGGAAAACAAAAAATTTTTGTCTCATTTTTTTGAGTTGTTTTTAATTAGTTCATAACCGGAATAATTTTTTCAGTGGTAAAAACTCATAATTGGTGTCAATCCATACGCAAAGGAAAAGCTTATTTCATAATTAAAATAATATTATTTTAGCAGATATTGATACTTTGCTGCATAAGATGCAAAAAACATTTGTAAACAATAAAATATAACCTATTTTTGTAGTCTGAAATTTGATTTTTCATGGTGAAATTTCATGGTTGGGAATGTCAATCTTAACATAATGTATAATTAAAACATTGAATTTAATCATGAAAATTAAAATTTTAAGAATGATTTTTTTGTGCGTCGTCGTTATTGTTGCAGTGAGTTGCAATAAAAATGATGCCACTTGGCTTGTGGAAACTACCGACAGCCCAATCGTGGTTGAAAAAGTAGTAGATCCTACAAGTTACGATACTCCTGTAACAGGCGCCTCTCTCGAACAGCTAATCAAAGTGATTGGTACGAATCTGGCGAATACCGCTTCGGTATATATCAACGATGTGGAGGCGGAGATGCCGCTTTATGCAAATGTGGTCAACGGCATTTTGTATATTCGAGTTCCGTATATCGCTCCCACAATTGTGGATAATAAGATTAAAATAACCGATAAAAACGGAAATACGACCGAAATTCCCAATTTTGTCATTACGTTGCCGCACATGCAGGGCAATGGTCCGACCGGACAGATGGAATGGGTTGAACCCGGAAAAGAACTGACGATCAGCGGCGATTATTTTGATTTGTATCGTATGGACGAGACAACAGGCGGCGTTGTGAAAATAGGAAATCAAAATGCACAGATTGTCAGTATGTCAAAAACAGAAATCAAAATCATTGTTCCTGCAAGCGCGACGCCTAACAGCGATATCACGCTGATAAGCCCGACAGGCGAAACGGTCATCTGTAAGAATCGTTATCGCGATGGACGCTGGTTGATGACTGATTTTAACGATAAAGCAGGCAATGGCAGTCTTGTCTATTCCAATTGGATTTATCAGTCGAGCGCGCTTGCAAACGGCGATCCCGAACCTGTGGACGGGACATACCTTTTATACAGCGGCGTCTATCCCGGAGGATACAGTGCGCAAGGTTGGGGTGTGCTTGATATGTTTGGTTTGTCAACCATCCCCGATAACATCAATACCGAAAGAGATCAATATTATTTTAAGTTTGAAGCGTGGACGGAGTTTCCGCCGATTATGTTTTGCCGTTTTGAATTTGAATCGTGGGATCCCAACGAAACTCGAACGTGGTGGCATTACGATAATTCGGGCAACATTCCCGTTACCGCTCCGGTTTTGGGACAATGGTACACGGTTTCGATACCTGCCGAAATGATAACAAGTAATGTGGGAGGAATAGGAGTGATAAAATGTTTTCGTATTGTGGATCAGGGTTCTACTGCCGGAGCGGTGCATGCCGCTATCGATAACCCTCGGTTTTCGCTTAAATAAACGATGCAATGAAAAAAATCATTGTAACAGTCATTCTATTGATGATTGCCGGTCGGTTTTTTGCTTCAACTTACAATGTTTTGGATTTTGGAGCAAAACCGGACGGCCGAAATCTTGCCACGACGGCCATTCAAAAAACAATTGACTTTTGTGCGGCGCAAGGCGGCGGAGTTGTAATTGTTCCTACCGGAAATTACTTGGTGGGCACTTTGAATTTGCGATCCAATGTGGAATTTCATTTCGAACACGGCGCACGCCTGATTGCTACGACCGATTTGTCGAACTATCAAAAGCACAACGATGAATTGGCCGGCGTATTTTATACGGAAGATGCTTCGCATGTCGCGATTACAGGCGGTGGAATCGTTTTCGGACAAGGGTTGGAATTTATGTATGCCGACAGCGCCAAAGTAATTGGGCACGACGACAGAAAATGGCTTCGGCAGGGTGATGATTTTCGAAAAGTAAGCAACGGCGTCGGAGACGGTCCCTTGTATCCCAAAGAACGATTCCATCAAATGATTGTATTCAGCAATTGCACGGATGTCGTATTGAGCGATTTTGCATGTATTGATGCTCCGTATTGGACCTTTCTTATTGTTCATTGCAACGGTGTTCGGGTTAGCGGTCTTAGGATCGACAACAATCTGCTCATTCCCAACAGCGACGGATTGGACATTATTTCGTCGAGCAACGTGAATGTTTCGGATTGTAATTTTTCGTGCGGCGATGATGCCATTGTTTTGGCCGGATACGATTGGCATTTTGGCGACCCCGGCTTTAAAAGGATAAATCGTCCGTCGCATCACATCAATATATCCAATTGTATCTTGCGTTCGCGATCCAGCGCCATTCGTATTGGCGGATGGGATCAAAACCCCATGTCGGATTATTTTTTCAGCAATATCATTATTTATGAAAGTAATGCCGGTATTAATTTTAATGTGCGTGATTCGGGAGGCATTGAAAATGTGTTTTTTAACAATATACGGATAGAAACACGTTTGCATACCGGCGATTGGTGGGGAAACGGCGAACCGATACGCATTTCCGCCATGCGTGGAGTGCCTGACCATAAACTTGGGGTAATCCGAAATGTGTTTTTCAATCATATTTCGTGCGATTCGGAAAATGCGATTGTTTTGTTGTCGTCCGACGAAAGCGCTTTGGAAAACGTGTCGTTTACCAATTTTGATTTTCATTTGCGACAAGGGGCGCTCGATGATGTTGCCGGCGGAAATATTGATTTGCGTCCCAACATTGTCGATGGCAAATCGTTTTATCAGTCGGATATTCCGGTGGTACTGATAGAACACGCGAAAAACATTCGATTTGATGGAGGAACCATCACTTGGGGCGATATGACAAAACCGTATTATACGCATGCTATTTCGGCAAGCGATGTAGATGGATTGAAAATTTTGAATGTCAGCGGCAGCGCTTCACCGTCAAATCCGAAAATGGCTCCTGTTTTGCTGAAAAATTGCCGCAATGTACAAAACACGCTTCCTTCTTTACCTGCTCCTGTCGATTCGCAAGCGACTTCTGAAACAAAATCCTTGTTTGCAGGTCTGCTTAACTATTTGGACAAAGGCATCATGTTGGCTCATCAGGACGATACGGCCTACGGTTTCAATCGTTATACCCGCAAAGGTTATTCGGATATAAAAAAAGTGGCGGGCGACTATCCGGCTGTTGCCGGTTGGGATTTGGGACATATAGAAAACGGCGCGGACTACAATCTCGACAGCGTGTATTTCTCGGATATGAAACTCCGGATGCGCGAAGTCTATGAACGTGGCGGAATTAATACCCTAAGCTGGCATGTTGACAATATTGCGACCGGTGGTTCGGCCTGGGATTGCGCTCTGGATACGGTCGTTCGCAGCGTCTTGCCCGGCGGCGCCAATCATGCCCGATTTCTGACGGAACTCGACCGGTTAGCTGCATTCTTTAACGACTTGAAAGACAGTAAAGGGAAGTCGTTTCCGGTACTTTTTCGCCCCTATCACGAGCATACCGGTTCGTGGTTTTGGTGGGGTGCGCAACAGTGTACGCCGGATGAATACAATCGCCTGTATCGCATGACTGTTCGTTATTTGCGCGACGAGAAAAACGTGCATAATCTGCTGTATTCCTTTTCATCTGCCGATATTTCTACGGAGCAGGAATTTATAGAGCGTTATCCGGGCGACGAATGGGTGGATATTGTCGGTTTCGATTGCTATTTTTCCGATGACAAAACAGATGCTTCACTTGCCCGTTACCGGCAGCAGATGGATATCGGGTTGAACATCGTTACTTCTTTTGCCTCAGCGCACAACAAGATTCCTGCCATCACCGAAACCGGTTTGGAAGGACTGGGTCGAAGCAACTATTTCACCGAAATCCTTTTGCCGGCGATAGAGCCGTATAAAATCAGTTATGTACTGTTGTGGCGAAACGCATGGAACCGAACCGATCATTTCTACGCACCTTATCCCGGACATGTTTCGGCTCCGGATTTTATCAAGTTTATTAACCATTCAAAAATTTTAATGAATAAGGATATTTCCTCAATATACAAATCATTATGACTTTATTCGATGAATCTTTCAAACGTCTTCTAACACAGCATGAAGCGTTATTGTCTCAAAAAAATATCAAAGCTATTGGGGGTAATGGTATTTACGATCGTTATATTCATCCGGTTGTTACTGCCGATCATGTGCCCTTGACATGGCGATATGATTTTAATCCGGCCACTAATCCGTTTTTAATGGAACGTATCGGGGTGAATGCCGCCATGAATTCGGGCGCGATAAAATGGAAAGGGCGCTATATTTTGATAGTGCGTATAGAAGGCGTTGACCGGAAATCGTTCTTCGCTGTTGCGGAAAGTTCCAATGGAGTGGACGGTTTTCGCTTCTGGGACGAACCGATCGAGATTCCCGAAACCGACAATCCCGATACCAATGTTTATGATATGCGGCTTACGCTTCACGAAGATGGATGGATTTACGGTTTTTTTTGCACCGAGCGCAAAGATACTCAGGCTGACAAAGGAGATTTGTCGTCGGCAGTAGCGACAGCAGGGATTGTTCGCACCAAGGACTTGAAAACATGGGAGCGGCTGCCCGATGTACGATCGAAGAGCCAACAACGTAACGTGGCGCTCCATCCGGAATTTGTAGAGGGCAAGTATGCACTTTATACCCGGCCGCAGGAAGGTTTTATCAATGCAGGCAATGGTGGCGGTATCGGATGGGCTTTGATCGACGACATTATGCAGGCTGAAATCAAAGAAGAAAAAATCATCAATTTTCGTCATTATCATACCATCAAAGAGACGAAAAACGGCGAAGGGCCGCATCCCTTGAAAACATCAAAGGGGTGGCTGCATTTAGCGCACGGCGTAAGAAATTGCGCTTCTGGTCTGCGTTATGTACTCTATCTCTATCTTACCGATTTAAAAGATCCGACAAAACTTATTGCCGAACCTGCCGGCTATTTTATGGCGCCTCAGGGAGAAGAACGCATCGGTGATGTGTCGAATGTACTTTTCAGTAATGGTTGGATTGCCGACGACGACGGGATGGTATTTATTTATTACGCTTCGAGTGATACACGGATGCACGTGGCAACTTCAACTGTCGATAAATTGCTTGATTATGTGATAAATACGCCTGCTGACGGTTACCGTTCGGCAACTTCGGTAGCGGCAATCAAACAACTTATCAAGAAAAACACTACTTTTGTGTAAATCAATACGCTAAATAATACCATACGAACAGTGAAATTAAAAGAAAAAATCGGTTACGGATTTGGCGACATGGCATCGTCTATGTTTTGGAAACTGTTTGGTTCTTATCTGATGATTTTTTATACCGACGTGTTCGGGTTGCCTGCCGCTGTGGTGGGGACGATGTTTTTGATTACCCGTGTTTGGGATTCGTTTTTTGATCCGATTGTCGGGTTGATTGCTGACCGTACCGTTACACGCTGGGGGAAATTTCGCCCATATCTGCTGATATTAGCAGTTCCTTTCGGCATCATAGGCGTTATTACTTTTTTTACGCCTTCATTGGGGATTTCCGGGAAAATCGTATATGCCTACATCACTTATTCGCTCATGATGATGATTTATTCCGCCATCAACGTTCCTTATGCTTCGCTGTTGGGTGTGATGAGTCCGAATCCTAAGGACAGGAATGTGCTTTCCACTTTCCGTATGGCCTTTGCCTATATCGGCAGCTTTTTTGCCTTGTTGCTGTTTATGCCGATGGTTAATTTTTTCAGCAAAAATAGCGATGATGCGATGATGCAACAACGCGGATGGGTTTTGAGCGTGGCCGTCATTGCCGTTATTTGTGCTGTACTGTTTTATGCCTGTTTTGCTTTTACGAAAGAGCGTGTAAAACCCATCAAAGAAAAGCAAGCTTCATTAAAAGCCGATTTGAATGATTTGCTTAAAAACAAACCGTGGTGGATTCTGCTTGGAGCAGGTATTGCGGCATTGTTGTTCAATTCTATTCGCGACGGCGCGACGGTGTATTATTTCAAATATTTTATTGTCGAAGAAAGTTTCGGGACGGTCAATCTGTTGAATATTCCCTTTGTTTTAAGTGGCATATATTTAGCTGTCGGGCAGGTAGCAAACATTGTTGGCGTCGTTTTGGCTGCGCCTGTAAGCAACCGCATCGGAAAAAAACAGGCGTATATGGGAGCAATGCTTATAGCAACGGCGTTAAGTATTGTATTTTACTGGTTGAACAAAGACAACCTTGCGCTGATTTTCATCATTCAGGCGCTTATAAGCATTTGTGCGGGCAGTATTTTTCCACTGCTTTGGTCGATGTACGCCGATTGTGCAGATTATTCCGAATTGAAAACAGGTAATCGAGCTACAGGGCTGATTTTCAGTTCTTCGTCCATGTCTCAAAAATTCGGGTGGGCTATTGGTAGCGCAGTAACAGGTTGGTTGTTAGGATATTTTGGATTTGAAGCCAATGCGATTCAAAGTGAAGAAACGATCCATGGTATCAAAATGTTTTTGAGTTTTCTGCCTGCTGTTGGAACCGCTCTGTCTGTTGTCTTTATCTATTTTTATCCTTTGACGGAAAAAAAACTTTTGGAAATTACCGGTGAATTGCAGAAAAAACGCCTGAGTTGAAAAAAACGAACGATACAATGAATTTCAAAGATGAATTTGAACGTGAATTGACGAAAAATATTTTGCCTTTTTGGATGACAAAAATGCAAGACCATGACTCTGGCGGTTTTTACGGGGAAATCGACGGCCATGACCGATTGACGGTCGCTGCGCTCAAAGGCGGGATTTTGAACGCTCGCATCCTCTGGACTTTCGCCTCGGCAGCTCGTATGCTGCAATCGGATGAATACTTGACTGTTGCCCGAAAAGCCAACGATTACATTGTTGAAAAGTTTTTTGATGCGGAATATGGCGGCACATTCTGGGCGCTTCAGGCCGACGGAAGACCGGCCGACTCAAAAAAACAGATTTATTCGCAGGCATTTTTTATCTATGCCTTGACGGAATATCATTGTGCAACCCGAGACAAACGTGCCTTGGAACGAGCGATCGAACTGTATAAATTGATCGAGCGTTACAGTTTCGACCCCATCAATAACGGTTATTACGAGGCATTCAGTCGTGATTGGAGTTTGCTCGACGACGTGCGTCTGAGCGATAAAGATGCCAATGAAAAGAAGACGATGAATACACATCTGCATATTTTAGAAGCATATACCCATCTTGCGCGTGTTTGGAACGACGAAAAACTGCGTCTTCAACTCCGAAATCTGATTCTGCTCTTCCTTTTCAAAATGATCGACTCGCAAACAGCGCATCTGAATCTGTTTTTTGATGAAGTTTGGAGCTGTAAATCAACAATTTATTCTTATGGTCATGACATCGAATGTGCTTGGCTGTTGTATGAAGCAGCAGAGACGCTTGGTGATCAAAATCTGCTTGTGCAGGTGCGTGATGTGTCGCTAAGGATGGCGCAGGCCGCTTCGGAAGGGCTTTTGCCGGATGGCAGTTTGGCCAGCGAAACGGATTATGTTGCCGGGCATACCAATACCTATCGTGAATGGTGGCCGCAGGCCGAAGGTGTTGTGGGTTTTTATCATGCTTACCGACTTTCGGGCGATGCCAAATGGCTCGATCGTTCCAAAAAATTATGGAATTACATACGTGAACATTTGATAGATGCAAACAACGGCGAATGGTATTGGGGCGTATTTCCCGACGGTAGTATAGACACGGAAAAACCCAAAGCCGGATTCTGGAAATGTCCCTATCACAATGGACGTATGTGCATGGAATTGTTTAAAGCATCACCGGTTTTGCGCTAATCTCCTCTTCGCGGGTAATTTTTTGCGCAGATTGAGATGAAAATCCTTTTTTTGCCCTGTTTGTGTCAAAAAATGACACAAACGAAAATCGCGAGTTGCGAATTTCGCAATTTTATAAAAATTTAACATAGACTTTTTCTTTTTATACGTGAAAATCTTTTTCTTTACGAACAATTTAGCATGGACTATTTAACGCTAACTGTATAACTCTATGGTATCCTTAATTTTATTCGGATGTACTGTCCTTGAATTGCATATTGTCGGATTTCCGCAGTTTTCAAGTTGTATTTATATTCCCCCCCATCTTCCTTTAAGAGAGTAGGGAAAGCCATTTTTTTGTCTCGTGATTCGTCGAAATAGCCCTAAAAACTAAAAACTAAAAACTAAAAACTAACAGTAAAACTATGTACAGAAAAACCATCCAAAAAGAAAAAAAGCGACCTTACGCAGTGCCAGTCCTTGAAGTAACTGATGTCGGTATTGAATCCTTCTTAGCATCCTCGCTCAATATGAGATCAACGCCCCAAATAGCGGATCCGGAAGAAGGAGGAGTGGTGGACGACGATGTAATCTTCGGACTGTAACAAAACTAAAAACTAAGAACTAAAAACTTAAAACTTAAAATTATGGCTTTTACATTTCCAAAAATTGAGAAATACGGCCGATCGTTGGCCTGTTGTTTAGTCGGCGCATTGATTTATGGTTTAACCTCTTGTACGGATGAAATAAACCGGGCGTTGTCGGGTACCGGCACGCTTACCTTTATCGTGGGAGGTATAGCCGAAGGTGGCGCCGAAACATTGACCCGCGCCCAAATAGAGCCTCAAGCGGTAAGACAGGATTTGGGCGACGGCCTCTCTTTGATTTATACCCTGTCGATTGTCCCACAGACAACCACTCGTGCCAACGCTTCAGATATGGATGAAGGAAAGAAATACCGCGTTATTGTTTACAAAGCATCCGACAACAGCTATGTTACCCAAAAGGAGTTCACTGTTGGAGAGTCGGACAATACCATTACCGGACTGTCAAACGAGCCATACAAATTGGTAGCCATTTCCTACAACACTACCGCTGTTCTCGCAGACATAGGCTCGACGGCGACCACTATCACCGTCGATCCATCGAATGACCTGTTACATTGGGTGGGCAGTGTGGATTTGACTTCCGGATCGCCATCTTCTCCCATCAGCATCCTTTTTAAACATCGCTTTACAGAGTTGACGGTACAGGCTGACGCCTCGCTTACGGGTAACCCCATCATCAAATTGCCGGCCACCGCCACGCTGACCCCCGTTTACAAGGGCGTGCTGACGCTTCTCTCCGATGCGACTGTGGCTATGGCTACGACCGGCGGAGCTTCGGCTCAGAATTTCGACTTGCCGACCTCGCCATCAACACAACCCCCGGCGAGCAATACCCGTTTTGTTTTTACGGGTAATACCAACCCAGTGAAGCTGCAATTCAACGGGGATGTGGTGGTTTACGCTCCTTCGGGCAACAGGACGCTTACAAGTCCCAAGGCATCATTCGCTACAGTGCTGCTGGGCGGCTACTCTTACACGCTCAATATGCGCATAGAGGCCAGCAAGGGCGATTATTACCCCTACAGCGATAAAGTCGGCCATGATTACGAAGCCGTGATTCCTATCGAGGCGGGATATAATGCCACTAACAGCCTGACCTTTTTAACCTACAACCTTGGCGCCGACCCTGAACTATCGCCCAAGGAGCAGATGGCCTACCCGCATACCGACGACAAAAACATCCGTGTATATGGCGGCTTCTACCAGTGGGGACGCAAGGACGTGATACATTCCCTTCGCGACAATTATGATGATGCTCAAAATTTCTTTACGAAAACTCTATATTTAAGCACAAACTATAATCCATCCAACGATACTAAATTTGTACATGATATACAGACAGCGAACGATGACTGGGTGAGCGACCATTATGACAGTTCGAATATGTGGGGTAACGGCGGTGGGCCTGCAAACCAAGAGAATTTTTCCTACAACAGCGGAATGCCATATACAGTTGCCAATCAAAACGATCCATGTCCTAATGGTTATCGCGTACCCACCCAGCTCGAATGGTCTTTGATTGTGGGCGGAGAGTCTTTTATTGATAGCAAGCCGTATGAAAATCCGAATAAGATCTATTGGGTTCCTGTTTCGGATGGGAAGATGGTTGTTAACTGGTCGCTGGGAAAGATGAACGGCTTTGCTTTATATGCGAGTTCGGTGTGGAATGTTGCTGATGCAGGTTACAAAGACGGGACCAAGTCTCTTACCGAAGAGGCTGCTCCAATTCCTTTGATGTTTCTGCCTGCGGCCGGTTCTCGGCTCTCCGGCACGAATGCTGAGCTTCAAAATGTTGGCTATTACGGTTACTATTGGAGCAGTACGGTTGGAGATACTAATATTGTTGATGATTGTGGTCAATCGCATGCTGTATTTTTTGGCTATGATGTCGGGTTTCAGCCTAAGCGAGTGCTGTTTCGTACGACAGAATGCAATACCCGCACTATTGGGGAGTCGGTACGTTGTGTGAAAGCGAATTAGATCACACAAGAGGCTGTCTCAAAAGTAGAAAATAAAACAGTGCAAAAAAAGCGTCTAATATTTTAAAATCCACGCATCGCGATATGCCCGGTGGTTGGTGCGTATGTTTTTCACATAAGCTTGGGCTTCTTCTTTATTGCTAAAAGATGCAGTGTAGATGTGCTGGCGGCCGTAACGCTTCAGGATATGAACCTCCGAAAATCCGTCGGCATTCAGCATTGCGCTTACTTTTTGCGCTTTTGTTACCGTTTCAAAAACGCCCATCACGACGTAATACTTGGGTGAATCTTCCGGTATAATTGTTTCCGGAACAGAAGAAGGCGCTTCCGGAATGATATTTTCGGCTTCGGGTGTTTTGGTTACAACCGGATTGACGGTTTCAAGCGGGACAGGAGAACTATTGGCGCACTTGTTGGCGTGGTGGCCAAACAACCCCGATTCGAACAACATACGGGCGGTTTGGAGATTCAATTTTTCGCCATTGATGGGAAAAATGAACATTATTGCCGTGATGACGGCAGCTACAGCGGCACCAATTCCGATGTTGCGGAGCGCAACTTTGCGTGCAACCGGTTTGTCGTCCTCTTTTATGAGCGGTTGAATTTGGATAATGGGCTTGAGCGTGGCTTTTGTCAATCCGAACAGTTCGGGACGGATAAACGCACCGGGTGTATAAACCAACCGTAACGCACTGTCTATGGAGAAAGAACCCAAATCGCCTGCCGATATCGATTTCCGTTCATCTAACTGTTGATGCAGTTCGTTCACCGCCTGTTTGATTTTCAGCGTAGCGGCATCAAACGAAACCTTATCGGTTTTCATATAAGACTCGGCAAGCAATCCATCGTTGTGTGTTAATTCGCGGTTGAATACCAATTCGCTTTTCGGTGTTTCTACCACCGACAAACCATCGTACCGCGCCGGCGTGTAATTAACTACAAAGCCGCCAAAACCGGGAACAATCACACAATTGTGCGAATGGAGAAGAAATTCGATGTGCGAAATTAACTCATTCATATTGCAAAAATAAAAAATATTCGTCTATGTTATCAAAAGATCGGCTGATTTTTTATCAACAAATAATAGACATTGATAAAATTATGCGTATATTTACCCCGCGAATAAATTTAATCTATTAACTATTTAAATTTGACAAAATGAAAATCCGAAAACGACCTTACCTTAGCATCAGTCTTGTTTGTTTTGTTTTTATATTCTCTTCCTGTAACGAAAAAACGCCGGATTACCTCAATACCCGGCTTTCTTTTGAAGTGCGAGCCGACGATTTGCTATCGCGGATGACCTTGGAAGAAAAAGTGCAATTCATGCGTTACGATTCCCCTGCTATCGACAGCTTGGGTATTCCCGCCTATAATTGGTGGAACGAGTGTCTGCACGGCGTTGCCCGTTCGGGTTTGGCGACCGTTTTTCCGCAGGCTATCGGTATGGCGGCCATGTGGGATACGCAGCAAATGTTTGAAATAGGGGATGTTATATCCGACGAAGCCCGCGCCAAATACCACAAATATGCCTCGGAAGGCAAGCGCGGCATTTATCACGGTTTGACCTTTTGGACGCCCAATATCAATATTTTTCGCGATCCGCGATGGGGGCGGGGCATGGAAACCTATGGCGAAGACCCTTATTTAGCCGCAGAATTGGCCATCCCCTTCATCAAAGGGATGCAGGGCGACGACCCGAAATACCTGAAACTCGTTGCCACTGTGAAACATTTTGCGGTTCACAGCGGACCGGAACCCATCCGCCACCAATTCGACGTGTTGCCTTCCGATTATGACATGGCGGAAACCTACCTGCCTCATTTCATGCGTTGCGTAAAGGAAGCCGACGTTTATTCCGTAATGTGCGCCTACCAGCGTTTGCGGGGCGAACCCTGTTGCGGCAACAAATACCTCGAAGATCTGTTGCGGAATAAATGGGGCTTCGAAGGTTATATTGTTTCGGATTGCTGGGCGATAAATGATTTTTACAACGAAAGATTTCATCACATCGTCAATACCCGCGCCGAAGCGGCGGCTATGGCTGTGAAAGCGGGAACCGATTTGAATTGCGGCGCATCCTACGATCCGGGCTTGCTCGAAGCGGTAAAAGAAAATCTGATTACCGAAAGTGAAATCGACGTATCGGTCAGACGCCTGATTGTTGCACGAATGAAATTGGGGCAGTTCGATCCCGATAAAAACCAGAAGTACGCACAAATCCCCATATCGGTGTTGGATAACGAAAAACACCGCCTCGCGGCATTGATTTCCGCCCGCAAATCGATGGTCTTGCTGAAAAACGATAACCGGATATTACCCTTCTCCAAAGAAGTAAAAAAAGTGGCGGTCATCGGGCCCAATGCCGATGATGCGAGCGTGCTGCTGGGGAATTACAACGGTTTTCCGTCGCATCCGGTTACGCCTTTGCAGGGCATCAAAGAGAAACTACCGCAGACCGAAGTCGTTTTTGCACAAGGATGTCGTTTGGCCAAAGAATTGCCTTGTCTGACAACCATCCCCGCCGAATATTTCTTTACCGACGAAAGTAAAAAAACAGGAGGCCTCAACGCCGAATATTATGATAATGGCGATTTTCAGGGTGAGCCCAAACACAAACAAGTGGATGCGAACATCAATTTCCGTTGGTGGGATACGGCGCCTTTCAACGATTTGGACGCACAACATTTTTCCGTCCGTTGGAAAGGGGTGTTGGCGCCTGCCGTTTCGGGAGAATATGCCATCGGGATAGAGGCGTCCAGCGGTTTCGAATTGAAGCTTGACGGCAAACTCATCCTCAGAGGAAAGAATGAACACAGCCCCGAAAACAGATACGAATTTGTTTCTTTGGATGCCGGAAAAGTATATGAAATTGAGGTGGATTACGTCCAAGACCAATCGGAATACGCCATCGCCCGCATGACATGGGATGCCCCCAACCCGAATTTGAAGAAGGAGGCCGTAGCCCTCGCCAAAACCTCCGATTTGGTGGTGCTTTGCATGGGTTTAAGCCCGATGCTGGAAGGGGAAGAGATGCCCGTGAGGGTCGAAGGCTTCAAAGGCGGCGACCGCATCCATATCGGCTTGCCCGATTCGCAAACCGAATTGATCCGGACGATTCACAAACTTGGCAAACCCACGGTTTTGGTTTTGCTCAACGGTAGCGCATTAGCTATCAATTGGGAGGCGGAGAACCTGCCCGCCATCCTCGATGCATGGTATCCCGGACAAGCCGGAGGAACGGCGATTGCCGATGTTCTTTTTGGCGATTACAATCCTGCGGGACGGCTGCCTGTTACGTTTTATAAAGGCATCGACCAGCTCCCCGATTTCGAGAATTATGACATGGCCAACCGCACATACCGCTATTTTTCGGGCATTCCGCTCTATGAATTTGGCTACGGGTTGAGTTATACCGATTTCGAATACACGCTCAAAAACTTTCCTTCGTCTGTGAACGCGGGCGACAGCATCCGCGTTTCTGCCGATGTAAGCAATATTGGCGCGATGGACGGCGATGAAGTGGTGCAATTGTATGTTTCGTTGCCCGACAGCAAACTGAGGAAGCCCATTCGTTCGTTGCAGGGGTTTAAGCGCATTCATCTTAAGAAAGGTGAAACGCAAACCGTGGAATTTGTGCTGCAACCCAAGCAGTTTGCCGCTCGCGACAGCGAGAATGTGCCCGTTGTGGAGGCAGGAAACGTGCAGATTTCTATTGGCGGGAAGCAACCCGACGCCCAATCCATCGCTGCGAAGCGCGTCGTAACCGCGACGATTGATGTGAAGGGAGATCATTATTTTGTGCAGGAATAAAAAGGCCTGTTTTTTGGGACATTGATTTTTTTTTTAAAATCGTATAATTTTGTTATTTTTCTATGAGACATTTCTTCTTTTTATGGTATGCCTTGTTAACCTTTACTGCCGTTAATGCGCAAAACACATTCAAATTCGGCGAATGTCCGAAAGAACTTGCCGCTCAATCTTCGTATCCGGATGACGCCGACGCGCCTGCTTTTGTCGTTTACGAATCGAAATGCGTCTATTTTAAGCCGAGTTTGGGTGTGTTGGAACAGGTTAGGGATTATGTAGTCAGAATAAAAATTCTCAATCAGGATGGGGTAAATAAATATTCGGAGGCTTCGGTTGTGTATTACGAAGCGAGCGACAGGCGTGAAAAGGTTTCGGGATTAACCGGATTTACCTATAATATTGAAAACAATAAAGTTGTAAAGGAGAAACTTTCCAAGGATTACATTTTCAAGGAAGATATTAACGATAGAGTAAAAAGGATGAAATTTGCCCTTCCTTCGGTAAAAGTGGGTTCCGTCATTGAGTATAAATACAGTTTGTCTTCACCTTTTTTCTATAATATAGGCGATTTTGTATTTCAATGGGATATCCCCGTTCAGTATGGGAAACACGAGATCCGGATTCCTTCTTATTTCTCTTTAAATAAAGAAATGAAAGGATTTGAGGTGATTAATGTTTCTTCGCGAAAAGCGAACGATACAATGTGGGGCAGTGTGGAAGAATTTACGGCTAACGTGAACAATCTTCCGGCATTAAAAGATGAAAGTTACGTGTGGAATTACAATGATTTCCGCAGTCGAGTGTCGTTTGAGCTCCGCAGTATTCAAATTCCCGGCCGCCCCAGTCAGGATTATACCGTAACGTGGGCAAATGCTGCCGAAAGAATGAGGGATGACGATAATTTTGGTAAGCAGTTGAAAAATAAAGGAATATTAAAAGAAGATCTGCCCGGTACGCTTGCAGGAAAAACGAGCGCTGAAGATTCCATACGGGCGATTCTGAATTTGGTGCGTTCGAAAATAAAATGGAATAACGGGACAACGATGTGGATAAGCAGCATGTCTAAAGCTCTGAAAGACGGCGTCGGGTCGAGCGCCGATATAAATGCAGTATTGCTTAATGCGCTGCGAAATGCGGGATTTAATGCTTTTCCGGTTGTTATGAGTTTGCGATCAAATGGCAGAATACCAATGTCTTATCCAAGTATAGAGAGTTTTAACTATTTCGTTGTGGGGGTATTTGTTGAAAACAAAACGTATTACCTTGACGGTACACGATCTTACACCGATCTGAATGTACTTCCGATTGAATGTTTGGTGGAAAATGCCCTCACGATTTCGGATTTCGGATTCGACAGAGTAAACCTTTCGGAAATAAGCGGCAGCGCCAACCGTGTGATTCTCCAACTCTCGTTTAATGAAAACGGTTTTTTGAAAGGCACTGTATATGATAATTATGTTGGAGAATTTGCCTATCAATTCAAATCTGCTTATGACCGGGCAAATAATGAAACCGGATTTGTAGGGGATTTGGAAACAAAAAACGCCATTGCAATCTCCGATTATAAAATGGAAGAACGAGTCATTGCACAGTCGCTCGGATATTTGGAGCGTTATAATTTTGAGAAAAAAGATGTTCAACTCGATGGTCATACCATAAGTTTCAATCCATTATCGTTTTGTGCCATGAAAGAGAATGTCTTCAAATCGGAAACGCGCAAACTTCCGGTTGAATTTCCTTATCTGATGGAGCAGTTGATTAATGTTTCAATCATTATTCCAAAAGGCTATATCGTTGACGGACTGCCAAAATCCGAACGTTTCCTGTTCGGAGAAAAAAACGAAATAGAAGCCTCCTATTTAGTGCAGCAAGAGAAAACTACGATTCACATTTCGTATCGAACAAAAATCGGCATGCCCATTGTTCCCGTTACCGATTATTCCGATTTAAGAGACCTGTGGTCGAAATTGTATAACAAAGAGAATGAAATGATTACGCTAAAAAAAGTTGATGAATAATGAAAAAGTTCCGTTTCAGTTTTTTATTGGTATCGCTTACAATATGCGCAAAAAGCGTTGACGCTCAAACGTATCTTGTTTCAAAAATTCCGGAAGAACTAAAAAAAGATGCATTCTCTGTTGTTAGGGAATATTCACAGGAAATCAATCAGTTGGATTTGAACAATGGGGTTATAAAGACCATTTTCACCGTAACTGTTTTGAACGATAAGGGCAACGGAATGGCCAACTTTCATGTTTACGAAGATAATTTTTGCGAATTAACCAATTTTTCCGGCGAAATATTCAATGCCGAAGGGAAATCTATAAAGAAAATCAAGAAGAAAGACCTTTCGATATCGGGTCTATCCTCGCATCTTGCAACCGACGGAAAACATGTTTTTTACGATCTTCATTCGCCCGTTTATCCGTTTACCGTGAAATATGTTTACGATATCAAACTAAAAAATGGGGTTTTAAGTTATCCGGCGTTTCACCCTCTTGCAAATTACAATGTTGCCGTTGAAAAAGCGGAATATCGTTTGGAAATACCGGCCGATTATGTGGTGCGGGAAAAAAAACTGAATACAAATGTTGAAGCGACGGAAAAAAACGACTTGAAAAGAAAATCGCTATATTATAAAGTTGAAAATCTCAAACCTTTGTTTTTTGAGCCGTATTCTCCTGAGGAAGATATATTTCCGGTTGTTTATCTTTCTCCCGAAAAATTCTGTTCGGAAAAATTTGTTGGAGATTTTACTTCTTGGGAATCTTTCGGGAAATGGCAAATCGACCTGTTGAAAGACAGAAATACCCTGCCGCAATCGACCATCGATAAAGTGAAAGAACTGACAAAAGACGCCGGCAGTCAGCGGGAAAAGGCAAAAATACTCTATCAATATCTTCAAAATAAAACGCATTATGTGAGTATTCAATTGGGAATAGGAGGCTGGCAACCGATGCTGGCGGGCGAAGTTGACCGCACGGGTTTTGGCGATTGCAAAGCTTTGTCCAATTATATGAGAGCCCTGTTAAATGCGGCCGGAATCCCTTCGTATTACACCGTTATCCGTCTGGATGCGAAGAAAAAACGATTGATGAGAGATTTCCCGAATTTTTCGCAAAACAATCACGTGATATTGACCATCCCTTTCGAAAAAGATTCTGTGTATTTGGAATGTACGAGCCAAATTTTGCCTTTTGGTTATATCCACAGAGGCATTGCCGGCCATGACGCGCTTGCGGTAGGCGACGATGAAGCGTATTTCATTACCTTGCCTGATTATCCCAATTCGATGAATAGGGAAATCAATGCCGTCGATATTCGTCTTTCATCGGAGGGAAACGCAGAGATGACCGTTAATTCCCGTTATGAGATGCAGAATTTTGAAGCTGTTTATCACAAACTTTTTGGAATGACGGCAAAAGAAGAAACGGATTTTATCAGCTCGTTATTGCATACGAATAAACCGCAAATCAGCAACATACAAAAAACGCAGAATCTGTCCGAAACGCCGTCGATGGAATTGTCGTACAACCTTAAATGCGACGAGTATGCGTCGATAACAGGGGCGCGGATGTTTATTCAACTCAATCCCGCTCTGACGTCCATGCCGAAATTGGGCAAATACAGAAGAAACGATTTGATTCTCGATTTCGGACTGAACGAAACGGATACCATAAAAATTCATCTTCCGGAAAATTACAAGTTGGAAAATCCCTTAAACCCGACGGACTTTTCTTCGCCTTACGGTATCTTCCATTCTGAGGCGGAAGTATCTGACGATCAGATTATTTACATTCAACGAGTTGAATTGTTCCCCGGCCGCTTTTCGGTGGCGGAATATGAGGAAGTGAAAACATTCTACGATAAAATCGAAAGCATGCAAAACCGAAAAATCGCAATAATCAAAAAATAAGCAGCTTCATCGAAAAATAGAGAATCAATCAATTGTACTCGTTCCAACTTTTTATCTCGATATCGTCGGCATCTATATGGCAAAAAGCATGAATGAACGCGCTGGCCAATCGGCTGTTGGTGATGAGCGGAACATTGAAGTCGATAGATGACCGGCGAATGCGGTATCCGTTGTCTAACTCGCCCGGCGTAAGGTTCTTGGGGATGTTGACCACCAGATCGATTTGCCGGTTGTGAATCATTTCAATCGCATTAGGACTTTCATTTTCGTTCGGCCAATACACTTTTGTTGCCGGAACGCCGTTTTCGACAAGGAATTTTTGCGAACCGCCCGTGGCGAACAGGTTGTATCCTTTTTCGTGCAATAGCCGCGCCGATTCTAACAAGTCGGCTTTCGAGCGGGCAGGGCCGGTGGAGAACAGTACGTTCTTTTTTGGGATGGAGTAGCCTACCGAAAGCATGGCTGTAAGCATTGCTTCGTGAAAATCGTCGCCGATGCAGCCCACTTCGCCTGTCGAAGACATGTCCACGCCCAAAACCGGATCGGCCTTTTGCAGTCGCGAAAAGGAGAATTGCGATGCTTTAATTCCGACGTAATCCAAGTCGAAGGCGCTTTTGTTCGGTTTTTCGACCGGAATACCGAGCATTACTTTCGTCGCTAATTCTATTAGATTTATTTTCAGTACTTTAGATACAAAAGGGAAGGATCGTGAAGCCCGCAAGTTACATTCGATAACCCGCACATTGTTGTCTTTGGCGAGGAATTGGATGTTGAAGGGCCCCGAAATATTCAGCGCTTTTGCAATTTGCCGCGATACTCGTTTGATTTGCCGCGCCGTTTCCACATAAAGGCGTTGCGGCGGGAATTGTATGGTGGCGTCGCCCGAATGGACGCCGGCAAATTCCACGTGTTCCGAAATGGCGTACATGAGGACTTCTCCTTTATTGGCTACCGCGTCAAATTCGATTTCTTTTGCGTTCTCGATAAAACGGCTCACCACCACCGGATATTTTTTTGAAACGTCGGCGGCGAGTTGCAGGAAATTTTTCAATTCTTCATCGTTCGAACAGACGTTCATTGCGGCGCCCGAAAGCACATAAGAAGGGCGTACCAACACCGGATAGCCTACTTCCTCCACAAATTGGTGAATATCGTTGAGCGAGGTCAGTTCTTTCCATCGCGGTTGGTCGATACCCAACGAATCGAGCATGCTGGAAAATTTATGGCGGTCTTCGGCGTTATCGATGCTCTTGGCCGAGGTTCCGAGAATGTTCACCTTCTCATTGTCGAGCCTCAGCGCGAGGTTGTTGGGGATTTGTCCGCCTACCGACAGGATCACGCCGTGCGGATTTTCCAGCTCGATAATGTCCATCACGCGCTCAAAGGTGAGTTCATCGAAATAGAGGCGATCGCACATATCGTAATCGGTAGAAACCGTTTCGGGATTGTAATTGATCATCACCGACCGGTAGCCTTCCTTGCGCACGGTCAGCAGTGCGTTCACCGAACACCAGTCAAATTCGACCGACGAACCGATGCGGTACGCGCCCGAACCGAGGACTATCACCGACCGGTGGTCGCCCTTGTAATCCACATCGTTTTCGATGCCGTTGTACGTGAGGTAGAGGTAGTTGGTTTGCGCCGGATATTCGGCGGCAAGCGTATCGATTTGTTTCACGCAAGGCACGATACCGAGTTTCTTGCGGTAGGAGCGCAGGATTTTCATGTTTTCCACATCGTCCATCCGGTCTTTCCACAATGCGCGGCAAATCTGAAAATCTGAAAAACCCTGTTTTTTGGCGAGCCTCAGCAGTTCGTCGAATTTGGGATTCTCCGATTTCTCGAAATCGATGTTTTTCGGGGAGAATTTCTCCAATTCTTCGGCGGTTGTTATGATGTAATAAAGCTTTTGCAGGAACCATTTATCGATTTTCGTCAGGTCGTGTATCTGATCGATAGTGTATCCTTTGCGGAAGGCTTTACTAATGACAAAGATGCGTTTGTCTGTCGGTTCGCGGAGGGCTTTGTCGATATCTTCTATTTTCAGTTCTTTGTTTTCCACGAAACCGTGCATTCCTTGTCCGATCATGCGCAAGCCTTTTTGGATAGCTTCTTCAAAACTGCGTCCGATGGCCATGATTTCACCGACCGATTTCATGCTCGACCCGATTTCTCTTGAAACGCCGGTAAATTTTCCCAAGTCCCAGCGCGGAATTTTTACCACGATATAGTCGAGCGCGGGTTCGAAAAACGCGCTGGTGGACTTCGTTACCGAGTTTTTCAGATCGAAGAGGCCGTAACCCAGTCCCAATTTCGCTGCTACGAAGGCCAAGGGGTAGCCCGTTGCTTTCGATGCTAAGGCCGATGAGCGGCTCAGGCGGGCGTTTACCTCAATCACGCGGTAATCTTCCGATTCGGGGTCGAAGGCGTATTGTACGTTACACTCGCCCACGATGCCGATGTGGCGCACGATGCGGATGGCCAGCTCGCGCAGTTTATGATATTCCGAATTGCTCAGCGTTTGCGACGGCGCTACCACGATACTCTCGCCCGTATGGATTCCCAGCGGGTCGAAATTTTCCATGTTACACACCGTGATGCAGTTGTCGAAACGGTCGCGCACCACTTCGTACTCGATTTCTTTCCAGCCTTTCAGCGATTTTTCCACAAGGATTTGCGGAGAGTAGGAGAGCGCTTTTTCGGCGAGGATTTTCAGTTCTTCGGGATTGTTGCAGAATCCCGAACCCAATCCACCGAGCGCGTATGCTGCCCGCACGATGACGGGATAACCCAGTTCTTCGGCTGCTTTGAGCGTGTCGGGTAAGTTTTCTACCGCTGTGCTCTTGATGGTTTTCATGCCGATTTCGTCGAGTTTCTTCACAAACAACTCGCGATCTTCGGTGTCCATAATCGCCTGTACGGGTGTCCCCAGAACTTTCACGTTGTATTTTTCGAGGATCCCGTTCAGGAAAAGCTGCACGCCGCAGTTCAACGCGGTTTGTCCGCCGAAGGCGAGCAGGATGCTGTCGGGGCGTTCTTTCGCGATAACTTTTTCCACGAAATAAGGTGTAACGGGCAGAAAATAAATCTTATCGGCCGAACCTTCCGATGTTTGCACCGTGGCAATATTCGGATTGATAAGGATGGTTTCCACCCCTTCTTCGCGCAAGGCTTTCAGCGCTTGCGAACCGGAGTAATCAAACTCGCCGGCTTCGCCGATTTTCAGTGCGCCCGAACCGAGCAACAATGCCTTTTTTACGCTTGCGTTTGTGCCGGATGGCTTGTTTGGTATGTTGAGATCTGTCATTATCGAATGTTTTCTTTGTTTGTTGGATTTATATTTAAACGATATTTCGGTTAGAGCATCTGTACAAATTCCTTAAAGAAAAATTCCGTATCGGTGGGGCCTCCTGCCGCTTCGGGGTGGAATTGTACGGAAAAAAACGGTTTCGATTTGTGGCGGATGCCTTCGTTGGTACCATCATTCATGTTCACGAAATAGGGTTCCCAATCGCTACCCAACAGTTTTTCGTCCACTGCATAACCGTGGTTTTGCGAAGTTACGAAACAGGTGTCTGTTCCCACTTTGCGCACGGGTTGGTTTGCCCCGCGATGACCGTATTTCAGCTTGTAAGTGTTTGCTCCGGCCGCTTTCGACAGCAATTGATTTCCCATGCAGATGCCGAAAATCGGTTTATCTTTTTGCAGGGCTTTGCGCAGGTTTTCTACCGTAATCTCGCAATGATCGGGATTGCCGGGGCCGTTGGAGATAAACAGCCCGTCGTAGTCGATTTGGTTGAAATCGTAGTCCCACGGCACTTGTATGAGGTGTACGTTTTGTTTGATGAGCTTACGCACAATATTGAGTTTTACTCCGCAATCCACCAGCACCACTTTTTTGTTACCGTGTTTGTATTCGATAACTTCACGGCAACTGGCTTTAGCCACTTGGTTTTCCGATTCGGGGTCGTACAGATCCACTTCATTATCGTTCCCAAAAACAATTTTTCCGAGCATTGCGCCTTTTTCGCGCAACACTTTGGTAAGCAAGCGCGTGTCGATATCGCAAACGCCGGGGATGTTTTCGTCTTTCAGCCATTGGCCGAGGCTTCTTTTCGCATTCCAATGCGAATATTCCTGCGAATAATCCGAAACGATCAGCCCTTTCACGTGGATGCGGTCAGACTCAAAAAAATCGGAAATCCCGTTTGTTTGGCTGTTTGCCGGAACACCGTAATTTCCGATTAAAGGATAAGTGAGCGTAAGTATCTGTCCTTCATAGGATGGGTCGGTGAGACTTTCGTTGTACCCGACCATGGATGTGTTGAAAACGACCTCGCCGGACATTGCTTTTTCTGCTCCAAACGATTTTCCATGAAAAATCATCCCGTTTTCAAGGATTAATCGCACTGGTTTGTATTTGTGCATGTTACGCTTTAATTAATATAATGTTTAGTTGATGATACTTGATATTAGAAGACAAAGGTACGCATAATAATTGATTTGGGCAAAACGGAAAATACAAAAATGACGAATAAACGAATATTATAAAATTAAAACCGTCGAAACCATTGTCGTCAAAGAAAAAATACCTATCTTTGCAGCCGCAAACAAGATTTGCACATACAAAAATCTCTAACTCAATAAAAAAGAACTACTAAATGGCAACAAAACTGCGTTTACAAAGACGAGGACGTAAAAATTATGCGTTCTATCAGATTATCGTTGCAGATAGCAGGGCTCCACGAGATGGAAAGTACATTGAAAGGATAGGTTCTTATAATCCGAACACTCATCCTGCTACAATCACTTTAGATTTCGATAGAGCTTTGTATTGGCTGCAAACAGGCGCTCAACCCACCGACACCGTGCGTAACATTTTGTCGGATGAAGGCGTATTGATGAAAAAACACCTTTTGGGAGGCGTTGCAAAAGGCGCTTTCGACGAAGCGGAAGCTGAAAAGAGGTTTAATGCTTGGAAAAACAACAAACAACAAGCCATTCAATCATTAAAGAGTAAAGATGCCGAACAAAAACGGTCCGAAGAAAAAGCTCGTTTGGATGCGGAAAAGAAGGTGAACAAGGAGAAAGCCGACGCTTTGGCTAAGAAAAAAGCCGAAGAAGAAGCCGCTAACGCTCCTGCACCGGAAGTTGCGGAAGAACCTGCTATAGCTCAAGAAGCTCCTGCTGCTGAGGCTGAAACTCCGGCTGTTGAAGAAGCTCCTGCCACCGAAAGTGCAACGGAAGCCCCTGCCCAAGAAGGCGAAGCCGAAGAAACTTCCGCCGCTGCCGAGTAAAGCTTCGTGATTGAATCGATAAATTTTTGATGATAAAAATAAAGCGCCCCTGTTTTGAGGCGCTTTATTTTTTGTGGATACGGCCGCTGTCATGAACTGCAGAAACCGTTTTCCATCCGTTTTATTTGCAGGGTGCACTGAAATTGTATTTTCCAGAGCCGATTTCGTAAACGGCATAGCCGTCGCGAAGCTCTACGAATTTCACATCTTCCACTGTTGAAGCTTGTTTTCCGCTTTCGGAAACTTCGTTTTCGGCGGTGGCCGGGATGTAAACTACGGCCGTTGTATTGGCCGGAACGGTGATTTTCCAAATGAAGGTTTCGGCTTCTTTTTTCCAAGCGCTCTCAATTTTTCCGTAAACGGAATTGAGTGAAGCGTTTACGAAATTCAATCCTTCGGGAGTGCAGGGCTTCATCTCGATTTTCTTGAATCCGGGTTCGGCAGCTTTTATCCCTCCGAGGTATTCGTAAAACCAAACGACCAAGTCGCCGAGCAGCATCACGTGGTTGTGAGAATTCATACCCGGATCGGCTGTATTGCCGTTCCACAGTTCCCATATCGTAGTAGCGTCGTTTTCAACCATGTAACCCCAACTGGGATAGTCGCGGTTAGTTACGATTTTCAGGGCGATATCAGGTCGGCCATAGTCGGTCAATCCACGCATAAGCCATTGAGCTCCAACAAGTCCTGTGCTTACATGGCCTTTGAAATCGTCGAGCGTTTTGGCGACAATATTATCGAAAACGCCTTTTTGATATTCTTCCGGAGTCATTCCGTAGCAGAGCGCCAACAAGTTGGCTGTAACGGTATTGTTGCTGTACTGCATGGTTTCGGTATTCAGGTATTTCGCATTGAAAGAGGCTTTTACTGCGGTGGCTTCATCGGCGAACAACTGAACGTCGTCTGATTTGCCCAGCATTTTGGCATATTTTTCGAGCAAGGTTAACATTCTGAAATAAAACGTTGTACCCAGAACGGCGGCATCTGTTTTTCGTGCAGGATCTTCGGAATGAATCAATTCGGGCGATTCGGGAGGCATGCACCAGTCGCCATAAGTATCTTTTGCCATAATATTGTCTTTCACATACTTACTGCGAATGTAAGACATCCACCGTTTCATCGAATCGTAATGTTTGACAATCGGTTCTTTGTCTCCAAACTGTTCGTAGAGCATATTTGCGATGATGACGTAGGCGCCGGGCCAGGTCATGTTATCGGAATAAATTGGCCAATAGTTGGGTGCAACATCAGGAATGCTACCGTCTTCGCGTTGCGATTCTTCAATATCGTCGAGCCATTTGGCATAGAGCAGGTGGTTGTCGAAGACAAAACTTTCGCCTTGAGAACCCACTGCACGGTCGCCGAGCCAGCCCATACGTTCGTCACGCTGAGGGCAGTCGGTCGGCATTCCGCGATAGTTGCCGCGTATGCCCCAATAAGCATTTTTATAGATTTGATTGACCGTCGTATCGGAAGATTCAAAACGTCCGGTGTTTTCCATTTCGTCGTAAATCACTTTACCTGCAAAATGGGCCACTGTCGGAACGCCCGGAAAGCCCGTTATTTCCACAAACCGGAAACCGTGATAGGTGAACGAAGGCTCCCATGTCTCCGATTTTTCGCCTTTCAGCGTGTAGCTATCGGTAACCTGAGCGCCGCGGATATTTGCCAAATAGAGTGAGCCGTCGGGTTGCAGAACTTCGGAAAAACGCAATTTCACCTGTTTGCCTTTTTCGCCGCTAACCGTCATTTGCAGCCATCCAACCATATTTTGTCCCATATCGAGAATGTAAGTATCCGAATTTAACTGACTGATAGAAATCGGTTGAATAGTTTCCATTATTTTGATATTGGGGTTCAGTTGGCCTTCGAGTTTTCCGGCCGGAGCAGCAACAAGTTCCGCCGCTTGCCATGCGCTATCGTCGTAATCGACTTTGTTCCAGCCTGCGAGTTCTTTGGTTGCATCGTATTCTTCACCGTCGTATTCATTGTTGGCGCGGATGGGGCCGTTGGTGGTGATTTTCCACGAATCATCGCTTGCAACGGTTTGCAGGCTGCCGTCGGAATAAGTTATTTCGAGCTGTGCGAGCAGTTTGGGAAAGCCGAAATACTGTCGTCCCGTCAATTCTTGATTGTCATCGAAACGCATTCCGAAATAGCGGCCGTTACCAAGGGTTACACCGATGGCATTTTTGCCTCCGGCAATCAGTTTTGTAACGTCAAAAGTGTTGTATTTCACTGATTTATCGTAATCAGTAGGGGTGGGGGAGAACACCTGATCTCCGATGCGGGAGCCGTTGATATAGGCTTCATACAGCCCCAATCCGGAAATATAGAGCGTTGCCGACTTGACTGTTTTATTTTCCGTCTCAAACTCTTTTCTCAAATAGCGTGCAGCGAGGCGGGTTTTGCCTTTCAGAACATCATCGGGCGAGGCTTTGTCCAATCCGGCCCATTGCGCTTTCCAATCGGCATCATTCAGCAACCCTATTGACCATGAGGCTGTTTCGCTCCATTCCTGTTCGTCTTTGTTGGTCGTTACTTTTACTTTCCAATAGCAGTTTGTCCGGCTTTTGAGCGCTTGACCGGCATAAACGATGTTTTGCGAAGCGTCGCTTTCCACGATGCCCGAATCCCACAAATCACCGGTATCGGCGTTTAAAAGGTCAAGGCTTGAAGCGACTAAAATTCGGTAAGATAATTGCTTGACATCCCGTTCGTCGGAGACCATTTTCCATGAAAGACGGGGAGTAAGAATGTCAATTCCTTGAGGGTTGATTGCGTATTCGCAACGTAGATCGGTGATTTCCTTATTTATTTTATCGCATGAGGAAAACAAAAACATGCTTAACAGTACAAAAAAAATCGATTTTTTTTTCACGGCAGTTTATTTTTAATATTAATATTAAATTTCGTTGCAAAAATACACATTCCTTTTGAAATACAGAGAAATCAATAAATTTTAACAACTTCTCATCTTTTTTGTACTAAAATCGCAAAGATGCTTATATAGAGAGACTAATAAGCAAGCCTTTCTTTATAGGCTTTTACATTTTCCTGCCACAAAGAATCCAAATTCAATTTTACGCTTTGTTCAGTTTCCTGATAATGATTAATTTCTTCAAAATTTTTCATCAACAAATCGTAATATTTTTCGGGAATACCCCTATTGATAAAACTTTCCTTGCTTAAATTAAACTCGAATTTATGATCTTTCACCGTTGTATTTTCCATGATTGTTTTCTCTAACAAGTCGAATAACGCCAACTCGTCGGCCGACATGCTGTCGCGATGGTTAAGGTGTTTAATATGAACGTAGTCGGAATAATCAATTTTGGCGTTCTCGTTTGCAGTTACATTTGCGGATTCCGATTCTTTTGTTTGAGTGCATGAAAGAGAGAGTAAAACGAAACTTGCAATTAAATACTTAATTTTCATATTATTAAAATTTTATTGTGATAAAAAAAACGACCATTCACTCTTAAAGAGCGTATTGTTGAGAAACGAAGATACAAAAAAAAATTTAACAAAAAAAGGCGATTCATGAAAACCGCCTTTTTTAAAAATCTTTTAACAAATTATTGTGTAGCCACTCTGCGGATAAGGACGGGGCCGAAAAGGCCGGAGGGCAGGGGTTTGTCGTCCTTCCTCCAATGATGCCATGTGGTGAAGGTATAGCGACCCGTAGGGCTGGGCTTGCCTTCCTTGACCCATTGCGGCATGGTTTTGAGGTGGATACCTTCCCATTCGAGGTCGTCGGGCTGCTGCTCGTCGCCTATCAAACGGTTAGGCCACAGGTTTGTAACACGTATCTGCAGCGTGTTCGCGCCCTGTTTCAGTACGTCGGTAACGTCCAAACGGTAGGGCGGCTTCCACAGCAAAGGTAACTGCTTACCGTTGAGCGTAACCTCGGCGAAGTTCTTCAGGTAACCGAGGTCGAGGACGAGGCGTTGCGAGGCGTCTACCGGCGCGTTCCATTCAAACGATTTGTCGTAAACCGCCGTGCCGGAGAAGTATTTCACGCCGGCGTCGGGATGCTCTGTCCACGAAATCAGTTTCGAGAGCCTAACCTTTTCGGGAGCGCCCCATCCGGCGGGGAACGAGAGCGTCCACTCGCCCGCGATTTCTACCGGCGCAGGCACCGCAGCCGCCTTAACGGTCTCTTTCTTGCCCGATTTCCAAACGGCTTCGAACACGCCCGGACGCCATGCGCCGAAAACGACTTTCCCGTCGGGAGCGGCAGTAACATCCCATTGTGGTACGGGTATCTCTTCTTCGGGTTCGGGCGGCAGCAGCAAGCGTCCGTTCTCAGCTATGCGGGCAAGCCCTTTGACGCCGTCAACAGAATACTCTACGCGCACTTGTTTGGGAAGTCCGGGCGCCGCGTCTTTGCCGTCGTTAAGTGCGTTGTTGACTTTCGTATTGAGAAGACCTTCCTGTACCAATTCGCTGAGCTTCTTGGTAATATCGGTCAGTTGCTGTACGGGTTCAACATCCGGAACGTTAGCCGTTTCGCCGTAGTAGGCATATTTAACGACAGCTCCTTCGGGCAGTTTGATGCTCTGATCTTCTTTCACCTCTTCGGTTTTTGTAGCGTTTGATAATGTGTATATTATCCGTAAGTTTTTAATTGTGCCATAGCAGGGGTCGCCGCCCATATCGCTATTGGTGGCGCGGATGACGCGCTTGCCTTCGGCAACAGCTTTTTGCACGCGGGCGGTTACGTCGAAGCATTTTTCAAAGCCGTCGTCGCCAAAGAAGCCGTACTCGGCTTTGAGTATTTTCAGTTCGGGGTGGCGTTCCGACGGGTCTTTATCCGCCTTAAAATCAACGCTAACGAGATGTTCTTCGGCGGCAGGTTTGCGGAAGACCACGAACACCGAGCCGGACGGGTCGAAGCGTAGCGGTACGGTGGTCAGACCGTCTTTCTCGCTGTAAACAGCCGCCGTCTCTATCTTGCCGCTTTCGGGTCGCCACAGTTCGGGCGCCCTGCCCGCGACGCGGAACGTACATTCCACATCGCAGCCGCGAAGGGTGGGCGTGCAGACGAAATAGACGTCCGCGCCGTCGATGTTGCGATGAATATATTTCAATGCCGCCGCCTCGTCGTTGCAGGCGAAATCCGGATTAATAATCTCTTTTACAGCCTCTTCTGGCGTTTTGCCGGTGATGAGTTTCGCCCATACGCGCTCTAAGGAGGCTTGCAGGCGGCGGTCGCTTTCGGGATAGTTCTTCAGTCCGGGCGCGTGAACAGGCTTCTGTTGGGCGACGATTTTTGCGCCCGCAGACGCCAATTTATCAATCGTTTCCAATATTTCGGGCGACATAGTGTCGTCTTTCGGCAAAACGAGCATCCTGTATTTCATGCCCGAAGGGAGTTCGAGCAGTCCGTCCTTGACTTTCAGCATCTTAAGCGCCTTTGTGTCGCAGCCGTCGTAGTCGTATCCGGCAGGCAGTTTGGCGTTACGCAGTTCGTTAGGCGCACCCTCGCCGCTGTAGAACAGCACATCGGCAACGAAGAGACCTTCCTGCAGCATGAACTGCACGCGCGCCTGATAGCGCAGCCAGTCTTTCGCCTGCGACCACCACGTCAGCGTGCGCTC
>JAISUH010000071.1 GCA_031272205.1 Dysgonamonadaceae bacterium
TAAACGCCAAGCGGTTAAATTTTGAAATTGTTTCAAATATTCCTCAAAACAAAAATTTGGAAAGAGTATGGTCTGTTTCGTTTCTATGGCAAAGGCTATGACATTCAACGAAGCCCACATTCTGTTTCCCATTTGCCTGTATTTATCTGTAACTATTATCAATTTATTTCAACGTTGATTTTCAATGTTTATTTTTCTTATTTTGATTCTTAAGTAAACCGAAATTCGTTAAAACGTATGTCTATAATCACTACAAAAATAAAATAAATTCACTAATAAACCAAATTCTGAAAACAAGGTCATTGAAGGTGATTTTTTTTCAAAATAACGCATTTTTATAACTCTAATTATCGGCAAATTACATGATGTTTATCTGTAAAGTTTGATGTTTGGATCCGGACAAACAACATAGAGGCCTAAATCGAAAAAAAGCGCCGGCCGGATTTTCCCTGCCGAGCGCTTTTTTTTGGATTAGTCTCCGAAAATCAATCTTAGCCGGGATTATTCAAGTCGCAGCCGTAATATTGCTGCAAGATCTGATTATCCTTAGCCCAATGGATATCCAAACTGATCGCATTGTTGGGAATCGGGTTGAGAATGATAGCCGGGTTGCCTTGCTGTTCGGCGTCGGGAATACGGCAGTTCCATTGCGGGAAGATGCCGTCAAGGTCGAATGTCGTGTTGTAGTTGGCGGCATTAATGCCCTTGTACCCGCGGTGCAGACCGAGTTCGAGGCGCTTGGCGTCGAAGTAGTTGATGCCTTCGCCCCAGAACTCAACCCGTTTCTGGAAGATAATTTCATCCACAAGCGACTGAGTATCGGTGCATTTCGTCGAGCAATTGTAGGAACCGTCGGTGATACGATAGTTCATAAAGGCGTTCAGCAGGTTCTTGCCATCGGCGAAGTTGGTATGCGCTTTGGCTTCCGCTTCGATCAGATACATCTCTTCGACGCGCATCAGCGGGAAATCCATTGCGGCGCCGGTCGAAGCCGTAGCATAGTTGTTTTCGTAAGGACGGAACTTAATAGGCAAATACAGATACGGATAGCCAAGGAACCATCCCTTGTTGCCGGAGACGTTTCCTCGCAACACATCGGCGGGCATAGCAAACTTGTATTGATGTCCGTTGTAGGAATCTTGCCCCGTCCAGACAACGGTGCCGTCGGACTTGATGTTATCGAAGAACACGGGGTCAAGCCATGAGTATTTGCGGAAGTCTTTGTTGGATATAGCCTCATAGGTTTTGCGCGAAAGGGCGCGTCCTACGCCCCAGCCATAGACTGTCCATGTCTGCTCCATGACCATCAATCCGTAGAAACTGCCGTAGGGGCCAATAGCCAATTCGGTGTTGTCGGTTGAGACCAATATTCCCCACATCCACGAATTTTGCGAAGAAGCGTTGTTGAAGCCGTTCACCGGGTCTTCCCACTGGCTCTGTGTCAGAGGAGTGCAGCCGCTCTCGTTGATGGCTTTGCGGGCATAATCGGCCGCTTTCTCGTAGGCGCCGGCGACTCCTGCCGTAGCTCTTTCGAGGTAAGCTTTGGCAAAAAGCCCGTAAACACAGGCCTTTGTAGGATAGGCTTTGCTTGGCGGCGTATATCCCGTCAGGTAATCTTCCGCTTTTTCGAGATCTGAAAAAATCATTTCGTAATTTTGTTCTACGGTAGCGCGGGGGTTGTTTTTCGCCTGTTCTTCGGTTGTTTCTTCGGTGATGATGGGTACGCCAAGACCGTAAAGGTCGTTGCTCGATGGCGGGCAATATTGCGTATATTTGTATTCGAACATCCTCACCATATTAAGATAATAGAATGCACGGAAAGCGTAGGCGACGCCGAGGTAATAACGCATCGTCTCGTCTTGTGTATCCTTGTCGATAAGACCGATGACATTGTTGGCATTGCGAACAAAGGCATAGTGCATGTACCATGCGTAGAGTTGGCGGTTATGGAGCGGGTTGTTCATTCGAGAGTATGTACCCCAAGTATTGTAACCGTTGGTTCCGGCGATGACAACGTCAGTGGTCATTTCTTCGAAAGCGACGCACAAGCCGGGGTAGCCGCAACGTTCAAGAAGGTTGTTTTCCCAGCCTATCATAGCGGTGGGAATGGCGCTAACCATCGCTTCTATCGCCGTGGGCGAACTTTCGAGTTGCGACTCAATGGCGATGCTGGTCGGAAATGTTTCTTCGATGCAACTTGTCATCACAAGCGCCGACGAAACTAATGCTGTAAAAAATATCTTGTTCATAATAATTTCAATATTAATAAATTAGACATTAAAATTGAATGGATAATCCGCCGGTAATGGTGCGAATAGGCGAATAGGTCTCGTTGTTGGTCGAACCGAAGAACGAGTAACGCGGGTCAAGACCTTGGCGTTTAGACGTGTACCACACGTTTTCCATCGAGACGTAGAGGCGCAGATTAGAAATCTCATAACGCTTGGTCAGGCTCGAAGGCAACGTGTATCCGAAATTAAGATTCTGCAGGTTCAGGTAACTTGCATCGGTAATGAATCGGTCGGAGTGAGCCGTTTGGTCGGCATCGCCGCCGTTGAGGCGCGGGATATTGGTGTGGTTCTCCGGCGTCCAGGCGTTCAGCAAGTCGCGGTTTATATTGCCGCCGAAAGTACCGGAAGGAGAGCCCATTGAGCGGGCATAACCCATGTCGTAAACCTTGCCTCCGAGCTGGTAGTTAAAATTGACGGAGAAATCGAAAGCTTTCCATTGAAGCGTAGTGCCGAAACCGCCGTAAACCTTGGGCATGGATGCGTCGCAGAGATAGTAGGATGCATCGTTATACGTCGTTGTTGTTTCCTGTCCGGTAACATTACCGTTTGCATCAACGATATTCTTGTACCACAGCGATACGCCGTCTTCATTAACGCCTGCATATTTGCGGGTGTAGAACGTATATAACGGCAGATTTTCGCCGAAGAAGAAAGTGCTCGGATTAGCGAAACGCTCTTCCGTCCATGTATAGCCCTTGTAACCTTCTACGGTGAGGGTTTTCTTGTCGTCGGGCAGAGAGATGATCTTGTTCGACACGTGCGTGATGTTGAAGTTGACGTTCCAATTGAGATCTTTTGTACGTATCACATCGCCTTTCAAATTGAGTTCGATACCGGTATTGCGCATATCGCCGACGTTATCGTAGTACGATGTGTAACCGTTAGACGGAGCTACAAAAAATTCAAACAACATGTTGGATGTCAGGCGGTAGAAATAGTCCACCGAACCCGTTACACGGCCTTTGAGCAGCTCGAAATCGAAACCGGTATTGAAGTTCGTGTTTGTTTCCCAAGTGATATTTTCATTTCCTTTGGTTTGGAAGACGAGCGAAATCTGATCTCCGGCGCTTTCGATGCTGTATTTGTTGCTGTACAGGTATTCGCCGATTTTATCGTTACCTTGTGAGCCAATGCTGGCTTTGAACTTCAGCATATCGAAGACGGGATAGTTGAACCAGCTTTCTTTGTTGATCAGCCATGCGCCGCCGAGGCTCCAGAAATTACCCCAACGGTGTTTTACGGCAAAGCGCGATGAGGCGTCGCGGCGGAAAGAGGCCGACAGGAAGTATTGCTCATTGTAATCATATTGCAGGCGCGAGAAATAACCCTCGTTGTTGTAAACCGTCTGCGATGACGACGATTCGCCGTTGGTTACCGCTCCGTCGAGTTCGATGTTGTCGGATGAAAACATCTTTGTACGGTCGGCGCTCAGCGACGAATAGATGTTTTTGTAGTATTCGTGCCCGACCATCAGGTTGACGTGATTGAGGTCGAAGGCCTGCGTATAATTCAGGATTTGCTGCATGTTGTACGACCAGCGTCTGCCGTGACTTTTATATACGTAACCGCCTTGCTGCGAAGAGCCGTATATCTCGGTGTAGGGATCGGAAACGTAAGTGTATCGCGATTCGTCGTTATTGACGCCGCCATTGATGGTCAGCTTCAATTCGGGCAAAAAATTGATGTCGGCATATCCGTTGAAAGTAGTCGCATTTCCCTCGGTGTTGTTCGTGTTGTATTTGTTGTTGAACAGCGGATTCGAACCTGCGAAGTTGGGTCTCGACAAGCCTGCCACGAAACCGAAGTCGTACATTTGCTGACCGTAAGAGTCGCGCATGATATTCTTGTTGCCGTCGCGGATATAGACCGGATAAATCGGAGCCATAGCCGTAACCATACTCCAGACGCTGCCGGTCGAACCTATCGTTCCGTCGCCAACCTTGTCATACTCATAATTCGCATAACTCAGGTTGGTTCCCAGTTTGAGCCATTTTTTTGCCTGATAATCAACCTTTGCACGGGTTGAAATGCGGCTCATGTAGGAACCGGTGGTTATCCCTTCGTTGCCAAGATAACCCAATGACGCATAGTAATTTATTTTGTCGCTACTACCGCTGACGCTCAGGTTGTACTCCTGTCTGATACCTATTTTGGTACCTTCCTTTTTCCAGTCTTCAGGTTCTAACCAGTAGTCTTGACCGTCGTAGTTTACAAGCCTTCCGAGTGTAGCGCCCGGATTGATCTTTCCATCGGTGCCAATAAAATCCTGACCCGAAGGAACGGTATAAACCAAGTAGTTGTTGCTCGTGGCGCCTGACACCAAGCCGTTTGCGTAGGCATGAGCCGTAGCTGCGTCGTCGCCGAGGCTAATACGCTGGTTGTAAAGCGATTTATAGTAAGTCTCATACCAAAGAGCCGGCGACTTGATATAGTCGTAGGTCTTCATCGCTACCGAGTTTGCTCCGATGCGTGTATCGAAAGTTATTTTGGCTTCGCCTTTCTTTGCGCTTTTGGTGGTGATCATAATCACCCCGTTAGCGCCACGCGCTCCGTAGAGGGCATTTGAAGCGGCATCCTTCAGAACCGTGAGCGATTCGATATCGCCGGGGTTGAGGTTGTTCAAGTCGCCGTCGAAGGGCATGCCATCAACGACGTAAAGCGGCTCGTTGTCCGATGAAATCGAACCGAAACCGCGTACAAGTATCTGCGGCGACGAACCGAACTGTCCTGTAGAATTGGCTAATTGCAAACCCGGCACCTGCCCTGCAAGCGTCTGGGCAATGTTTGTCTGCAAACTCTTGCTGATGCTCTCGGCATCAACAACGCCCACCGAACCGGTGAACGCCGACTTTTTGGCCGTACCGAACGCCACAACAACAACTTCATCCAAGTGTTGCTGATCCTCTTCGAGAATAATGTTGAGGTTTGTCCTGTTGCCAAGCGTTATTTCCTGTGTCTTATAACCGACATAAGACACTTGAATAGTGGCGCTTGAGGGAACAGTCAGTGTAAATCCTCCTTCCGCATCGGTAATTGTACCGTTGGTCGTTCCCTTTACTACTACGCCGGCTCCTATCACCGGCTCGCCGCTTGTGTCGGCTACTTTGCCTTTCACAACCCTGTTTTGCCCAAGCAAAGTCAGAGTTCCACACATGAAAATGCACAAAATCCATGAAGTTTTTGATAAGCATCTCATGATCAAATTGTTTCTTTTAACTGCCATAAATTTTTTTTGATTAAGTAATAGAGGGCTTCATGTTGCTCTTTTAAGAATCTTACTTTCAGGTCGAAGCCCTTTATACCTTCAGTAAAATTGTAGAAAATGTAACCTAAAAATGAGTTTTAAAGTCTATTTTAACGCATTCATATTTATCATATTACTAAAATTGAAAACAAATAGAAACTCGACAATGCCAATCCTCAACAAAATTATCAAACTTTCCTGTATTCCGAAACGAATTTGGCAAAAAAATTGACTTAAAAGCCATAATTTTAAAAAAAATATTCGCAAAAAAGCAAACAATTTTATATTTTTAGGGCATCAAATTACGGAGAAAAATGAAAAACATTGCATTGACAGTCTGTGTGCTGTGTATCGCTTTCGGAGCAACGGCGCAGGAAAAACCGGAATACTATGTGGCAGCTTATATTTGGCCTTCGTGCCACGACGATTCGCTGGGGCATGCCAAATTGTGGGAAGAAGGTACGGGCGAGTGGCAGGTCATAAAGAAGGGTAACCCGCGCTTTGAGGGACATTATCAGCCGCGCCAGCCGCTCTGGGGCTATGAACTCGACAACGACCCGAAGGTTGTGGCCAAATGGATTGATGCGGCTACCGACCACGGCGTCAATGTGTTTGTCTATGACTGGTATTGGTATGAAGGCGGCCCCTATCTCGAAAGCGCCCTCAACGACGGTTTTCTGAAAGCGCCCAACAACAGCAAGATGCAGTTCTACATCATGTATGCCAACCACAATGTGAAATACAACTATTGGAACGTGCACCGTTATAAAGACTGTGAAGACATCCTCTGGAACGCGAAAATCGATTGGGAGAATTGGAAAATCATCGTTGAGCGCGTTATCCGTCAGTATTTTAAGCAAGATAACTATTTCAAAATCAATGGCGAACCGGTATTCTCTGTTTTCAGCATCGGCAAACTGATGGAGAGTTTTGGCGGAAGCGCCGTAGAAACCCGCAAAGCGCTCGATTATTTCCGCGAAGAAGTGAAAAAAGCCGGCTTCCCCGGTCTGCATATCCAGTGGAATCAAGGCGGCGGCTCGCTCATGTCGCCGAATGATGCAAAGCGCTTTTCCGATGAAGTTCATACAATGGGGTTCAACAGTGTAGCGATGTATAACATGGGCGGTTTCAATGAGGATTATGTTGTTTACGGCACAAATTCCATAAAAATCCGCGAGCAGATGGATTCTATTCTCGATGTACCCTTGTTCCCGTGTGTTTCAATAGGTTGGGATGACACACCCCGCTTTCCGGCGAAAGGCATCCACGACGTGGTGCATATCAACAACACCCCGCAGAGTTTTGCCGCTCTGCTTTACAAAGCGAAGCAATACGCCGACAGCCATCCCGAACAGCCTAAGATCATCACCGTCAATGCGTGGAACGAATGGGTGGAAGGCAGCTACCTCCTGCCCGACATGCTCAACGGCTTCGGCTATCTCGAAGCGGTCAGAGATGTCATTATCGATAAAAAATACGATAAATATGGCGTAAAGCAGGATTCATGCCGCTAAAATTCAAATGCGGAACAATCCTTCTGCTGCCACATAATGTTTTTCCACACCCATTTCCTTGACCCATCCGCGCGTCTCGACGGTTTTCCATATCCCCGTGTTGTAGCCTGTTCCCGGATTGTTGTCCCAAAGCCACGAAGGGGTAGGCCACAGACAGGCTTTGAATTTTACCGTTCGGTAAAAATCCCTGCTCACGCCGTTCTGACCGTGATGCGCCATCTGTAGGTAATCGCAATCCAACTCGTTGCGATAGACGCTCGCAAGGATTTTGTCGCCTTCTTCAACGCCGGCGTCGCCGAGAAAAACAGCCGAGCGTGCCGCATCGGATACACGAATCACCATGCTCGAATTGTTGTAGGCGTTGTTTGTGAACTCTTCATTCTTGACGGCAAGAATCTTAAACGCAACGCGGTCGATCTCGATGGTCAGTCCGGGCGCTGTCAGGTCTGTTACCTGTGCCGACGTTTTCTTCAGGTTTTCGTAGAAATCGACTGTCAGGGCACGGCTGTCGGGTTCCACTTTATTGTAAAATTCGGGCGAAAATTCCGAGTGATAGATGGCTTTGATGCTTATCCCGTCGGGATTTTTCAGTATCTCGTTGAGGGCGCCGATGTGGTCGGCGTGCGGATGCGATACAAACCACGCTTCGACGCTGTTGCCCAAAGCGCCAAGGAACCCGCGCAGGTAGCCCGCCTCAGACGGCACTCCGCCATCCATGACAATTACTTTGCCGTTCTTTGTACGGAATACGTAAGAGTTGCCTTGCGAAGTATGTTGATGCAGAGGAAGTTGCCACATTATAAACTGCGATTTGGCGGACAGTGTCTCTCCCAAAACCGCTTTCGGCAATATCATTGCGCTCGAAGCCAGAGCCGAACGCTTAAAAAAATTACGTCTGTTCATCATTTATCGGGAATAAAAAAGTTTAACAATCATCACATGGGGTCCACGTTAAAAGATATCACAATGTTTTTGTATTGAATATTTCCTCGCACGAGCTGTTCGGCGAGAAAGATGTTTTTGCGCACGAGTTGAGGGGATATTCCCGGTTCGAGTTTCAACAATATTTCGCGGATGTAATACGACTGTTTGCAGCTTACGGCCGGTTTTGCAGGGCCGAGCACGCGATTGGACAAGGTTTGTCGCAGAGCATCTGCCATTTGCTGTGAAGCAGCTTCCGCCACAGTTTCTTTTCTATGGCGTAAAACAATGGATAAGAGGCGGCTGAATGGGGGATAACGGAAATTTTTCCGTTCACCCATCTGTAACAAAAAGAATCCGTGATAATCGTTGTTTTCCACAAAGCGATATATGGGCTCCGAAGGATCCGATGCCTGTATGACAACCGTCCCTCGTTTGTTTTTTCTTCCGGCGCGGCCGCTGGTTTGCAGCATCATCTGAAAACCCCGTTCGTAGGAACGGAAATCGGGGTGATTGAGCAGGCTGTCGGCCGAGAGGATCCCCACCACGCTCACGTTCTCGAAATCCAATCCTTTTGCGAGCATTTGTGTGCCAATGAGAATTTGGATTTTATTCGCCTCAAAATCGAAGATGTATTTTTCGTAACTTCTTTTCCCACGGGCGCTGTCGGTGTCCATTCTTGCGGAAACGGCATCGGGAAAGAGATTTGCGGTTTCTTCCTCTACCTGTTCGGTACCCTGTCCGAGGATGTCGATTTGCGTGCCGTGGCATACGGGACACTCTGTCGGGACTTTATAAGCCGCATTGCAATAGTGGCATTTCAGTTCGTTGCGGAATTTGTGGTAGGTCAGCGAAACGTCGCAACGTTTGCATTTGGGTGTCCATCCGCAGGATTTACATTCAAGCATAGATGCGAAGCCCCGTCTATTTCGAAAAATAATAGCCTGTTCGCCGTTTGCCAATGCCTGCCGAATCTGTTCGATAAGCGACGGGGATAAAATGGACTTCATTTTTCGCTTTCGCCGCAGTTCGCCGACGTTTTCCAAACGGATTTCGGGCAAGTCAATCTCCTCGAAGCGTTTCGACAAGGTTACCAAATCGTATTTTCCCGTTTGGGCGTTGTAATACGATTCGAAGGACGGCGTCGCCGATCCGAGCAAGGTTTTAGCCCCGGCCTGTTGCGCCATCACGATGGCTGTGTCGCGGGCATGGTAACGCGGGGAAGGGTCTTGCTGCTTATAGCTGGTTTCGTGCTCTTCGTCCACGATAACGAGACCGAGTTTGCTAAAGGGAAGAAAGAGCGAGGATCGCACCCCCAAGATGATTTCATAGGGTTCGGGCGAAAGCATTTTTTGCCAGATTTCGGCACGTTTGCTGTCGTTTATTTTGGAGTGATAAACACCAAGTTTCGATCCAAAAACACTGCGAAGCCGATGTGTAAGTTGGGTGGTAAGCGCTATTTCGGGAACGAGGTACAAAACCTGCCCTCCATTCTGCAATATTTCTTCGATAAGGTGAATATAGACCTCCGTCTTTCCGCTGGACGTTACGCCGTGCAACAGGCAAACTTGTTTTTGCTTAAAACTTTGTTTTATGGCGAGTAAAGCTGCTTGTTGACAGTCGTTTAAGTCGTATGGCTTGCGCTGAACCTCGACTGTTTTGTCTATTCGCGAGACGTCCGTCGTAAATTGTTCCAAAATATTTTTTGCGACCAATTCATCCATTACGTATGACTGAACACCGATTTCTCTTATCAATTCTTTCCGAGGGCAGGATTCCGTATTTTTTTTTGTCAAAACAGAGGAAACATCATCGTACAATTTCCGTTGTTTTTTGTGTTTTTTGAGCAATAAATCGATTGTATCTTTGTCCATTTCGGGATTCAAGCGAATAATTCTTTCGGTTCTAATTTTTTCGGTTCTATGAACAAGCTTTTGCCGAATGGTCTCATTGACGCTTACCGCGCCTTTGAAAATCAGCGAATGGATATGGGGCAAAACACTTTTCACCCCGACTGTTTTGCCCAACTTTTCTATCTTCGCCGATGAGCTGTACTGCAAAAGACCGACGATTTTTGCTTCGATGGGCGACAGGGATTCATCACCGGAAAAAGTTTTGTTTAGCGAAACGATTGTTTCGCTCTCCAATTTGAGCATAGACGGCAAAGCCGCATTGCACACCTCGCCTATGGAGGCCATGTAATAAAACGACATCCATTCCCAAAGCGACAATTGATTTTTCGTAACGATGGGTTTCAAATCAACAAGCGAATGGATTTCTTTCACCTCGAAGCCTGTCGGCGTTTCGTGATGCAATCGGGATACAATTCCCGTATAAAGCTTATATTTTCCGAAAGGCACGATAACCTGCATTCCTTCCGACACAACATGACCCATTTCATCCGGCACGATGTACGTTAATGCCGTTTGGGCAAAGGGCAGGGGAAGAATTACGTCAGCAAACAACATTCATTCAAAAATAAATCGAGGCAGTTAACGACCAAACTCCTTTTTTTCCGTTGAAAGCTTCATCCCATTCGGGCTTTTGCGACGAATAATCGTCGGAAAGTTTTACGGTATATCCTGCGCCAACCGAAAGTACGCGGAAAAGTTCCATCCCAAGGCCGAAATTCAAACCTGTGCCAAAATTCTTGGCTTTAACATCATCCTCAAATTCTTCGAAAAATTTGTTGCCTCCCACTTTAAAGTGGGCATAAGGTCCTCCCGACACATAAACGCCCAAGACACTAAACACAAAGTATTTATACTTCAAATTCACGGGTATATCCAAATAATGCACCTCGCCTTTGCCGAAAGAGCTCAGACCTTGTTCGCTCCATTCTTTCACTGTGGTTTGGTTATTGCTGTAAAGAAGAGCTCCTTCCACCCCAAAATTGATACCGGGAATCAGAGCTTCTATCGCCGGGCCGACTTTGTAGGTACTGTAATTGCTCTCTTCCAGCATTTGGTTGTTGAGGGTTATCTTATTCGCACCAACTTCCCCCTTAATTCCAAACCGCACTTGCGCGTTGATTGCCGTTGCCGTCAAAAGAAAAACGGCGACGAGAGCGCTGAATAGGGTTACGTTTTTTTTCATTGAATGACAGATAGATTAAGTGTGTTATTGCTTAGGCAAATATAAGCTATCTTGTGCAGGATGAGCGTTAAATACCCCGATAATCATAGTTAAAAAAAAGTAAAATCAGGAAATATCCCTATTACATGGACGTTTCCTGATTCATTGGCCGTGTCGGATTTTTCCGTCAGTCTTTGAGTTTTGCCGACAGAAATTCGCGGTTCAACCGTGCAATATTGGTGATGGAGATGTTTTTGGGACATTCCACTTCGCAGGCGCCGGTGTTGGTGCAGTTTCCGAATCCAAGTTCGTCCATTTTTGCCACCATCGCTTTTGCGCGGCGTGCCGCTTCGATGCGTCCTTGGGGCAACAAGGCCAACTGGCTCACTTTCGCCGAAACGAAAAGCATGGCCGACCCGTTTTTACAGGTTGCCACACAGGCGCCGCAACCGATACAGGCAGCAGCATCCATCGCCATTTCGGCTTTGTTTTTCGGGATGGGGGTCGAATTGGCGTCGGGAACGCCTCCCGTGTTCACCGAAACGTAACCTCCCGCCTGCATGATTTCGTCGAATGCGCTGCGGTTGACCATCAGGTCGCGGATAACCGGAAATCCGGCAGAGCGCCAAGGTTCTACCGTGATGGTTTCTCCGTCGTGGAATTTGCGCATGTGAAGCTGGCAGGTCGTAACGTCTTCGTCAGGCCCGTGCGGGTGTCCGTTGATGTAGAGGCTGCACATTCCGCAAATACCTTCGCGGCAATCGTGGTCGAATACCACCGGCTCTTTGCCTTCATTGATAAGCTTTTCGTTGAGAATATCGAGCATTTCGAGGAACGAACTGCCTTGCGAGATATTTTCCAAACTGTAAGTTTCAAAAAAGCCTTTTTCTTTTGGGCCTCTTTGACGCCAGATTTTAACTTTGATGTTTATGTTTTTATCCATGATGTTTACTTATTTTTTCTGAGTTACGACTTATAGTTTCTTGTTTGTCTTTTCACAAACTCATAATCCAAGGGTTCTTTGTACATCACGGGAGCTTTGTCCTCGCCTTGATATTCCCAGCAGGATACGTAAGAGTAATGTTCGTCGTCGCGCAAGGCTTCGCCTTCGGGCGTTTGGTATTCCACGCGGAAATGACCGCCGCAGGATTCGTTGCGGTTGAGCGCATCACGCGCCATCAATTCGCCCATTTCTATGAAGTCGGCCAAGCGCAGCGCTTTCTCCAATTCGACGTTTTGGTCGTCTTTGTTACCGGGTATGCGCAGGTTTGTCCAGAAATCTTTCTTCAATGCCTCGATTTCCGCAATAGCCTTTTTGAGCCCTTCGGCGTCGCGAGCCATGCCCACATAGTTCCACATGATGTGTCCCAGCTTCTTGTGGATGCTGTCCACCGAGTGCTTCCCTTTGATGTTCATCAGTCGGGTGAGCTTATCGGAAACGGCTTTTTCAGCTGCTTCAAATTCGGGACGGTCGGTAGAGAACCTCGGCACGCTGATTTGATCCGACAGGTAATTTTGGATGGTGTAAGGCAGCACGAAATAGCCGTCGGCCAATCCCTGCATCAATGCCGAAGCGCCCAGCCGGTTTGCGCCGTGATCCGAGAAATTGGCTTCACCGGCGGCGAACAATCCGGGGATGGAGGTCATCAGTTCGTAGTCCACCCAGATACCGCCCATGGTGTAATGGATGGCGGGATAGATCATCATTGGGGTTTCGTAGGGATTGTCATCAACAATTTTTTCATACATCTGGAAAAGGTTCCCGTATTTTTCTTCCACCACTTTTTTGCCGAGGCGGTTGATGGCTTCGGCAAAATCGAGATAGACCGCCAAACCGGTATTCCCTACGCCGTAACCGGCGTCGCAACGTTCTTTGGCGGCACGTGATGCCACATCGCGGGGAACGAGATTCCCGAATGCCGGGTAACGGCGTTCGAGATAATAGTCGCGGTCTTCTTCTTTGATGTCGGTCGGTTTCAACTTCCCTTCGCGGATAGCTTGGGCGTCTTCCAATTTCTTCGGTACCCAGATACGGCCGTCGTTACGCAGCGACTCCGACATCAGCGTCAATTTCGACTGAAATTCTCCATGTACCGGAATGCAGGTGGGGTGGATTTGCGCCATACAGGGATTGGCGAAATAGGCGCCTTTGCGATAGCATTGGAGCGCCGCCGAGCCGTTTGAAGCCATGGCGTTGGTGGAAAGAAAGAAGGTGTTGCCGTATCCGCCCGTGCAAATCACTACGGCATGTGCCGCAAAACGTTCGAGTTTCCCTGTTACGAGGTTGCGGGCGATAATCCCGCGGGCGCGACCGTCGATCATTACGAGGTCAACCATCTCGTAACGGGTGTAAAGTTTCACCTGTTTTTTATTTACAGCACGGCTCAAAGCCGAGTATGCGCCCAGCAGCAACTGTTGTCCCGTTTGGCCGCGGGCGTAGAACGTGCGCGAGACTTGTGCGCCGCCAAAAGAGCGGTTATCGAGCAGTCCGCCGTACTCGCGGGCAAAAGGAACGCCTTGCGCCACACATTGGTCGATGATGCTGTTCGACACCTCGGCAAGACGATAGACATTTGATTCGCGGGCGCGGTAGTCGCCCCCCTTGATGGTATCGTAGAAAAGACGGTAAACCGAGTCGCCGTCGTTTTGATAATTTTTTGCAGCGTTAATACCTCCCTGGGCTGCGATGGAGTGTGCGCGACGCGGGGAATCCTGAATGCAGAAGTTCAGTACTTTGAATCCCATTTCGCCAAGCGATGCGGCGGCCGATGCTCCGGCAAGACCTGTCCCTACAACGATGACGTCAAGGCGGCGTTTGTTGGCCGGATTTACAAGTTTCTGATGAGCTTTGTAGTTGCTCCACTTCTCAGCTAACGGACCTTCCGGAACTTTTGAATTTATTGTAGTCATATCTGTTTGTTCTTTTGTTTTATGCGTGAATCATCAACTCTAAATTATTTCAAATGAAGCTGTTATGCAACAGCAGAATAGCAGAAATAAATGTAGATGGGTATAATGGCGAAGCCAATGAAAATGAGGGTAGCGACGATGTACGACAGTGTTTTCAGTCGTCCGATCCATACCGTATTGTTCCATCCCACTGTGTGCAGAGCGCTCCAAAAGCCATGGGTGAGGTGAAACCACAATGCAGCGAACGCCAGCAGGTAAATCGCCACAAACAGCGGTTGTTGAAACAAAGGCACAACAATTGCAGAGCCTTGTACCACCGCTCCCTCGATGTGGAGCAATTCTTTAAACTGCATCTGAAACCAAAACTGATACATGTGGAGGCAGAGGAACAGGAATACCGCTAAGCCCAGCACATACATATTCTTCGACGACCATTCCGCCGAGGTTTTGTTTGCAACGGCGTAGTGGTTGCCACCCCGCGCTTTTCGGTTTTGTAGCGTGAGGACAGTCGCATAAATAATGTGTACGATAAATCCCGCCGCAAGGACAAGCGTTCCCACGATGGCGTACCAGTTAGCTCCCAAAAATTCGCAGATCATGTCGTAGGCTTCCATCGAGAAAACCATTACAAGGTTCATCGACATGTGGAAAATGAGGAAAAGAATCAGGAAGAGACCGGATATACTCATCATAAGCTTCCTCCCGATTGATGAACTAATTAACCAACTCATAAAAAAAATTTGTTTTAGTGATTTAATAATGATACTTTTTGGTAACCGATACCTGCTGTTTGCATTATGCCATTGACATTTGCAGGTACGCAGTTTCCCAATATAAATACTCTATTCGTTTGACACTGCAAAAATAGCAGATTTTAGCGGGAATAAAGAATTATTTGTGGAAATTTTTCTCTAATTGAATTTAATTAGAATGATTCTGTATAGTTTTGTGCCCCGAACTCAAAGAGTATTTTCTCATCCGGCAGTTTTTATACTAAAAAAGTCCCCGCCGGTTTCACAACCGCCAAGGACGCATAGTTTTGTAGAAAACTATAATACCAAAAACTATGGATGTTATATTATTTTTACGATGGACACCTGTTTTACTGATTCAATGTGGAGGCGAGGAGACGAACAAAGGCCTCCGAAATGTATCCGGCGGAATATTTTTTCTCCCTTTACGCCCCAAAAAGGGCGGGTGAATATATACAAGGAGTATGAGTGTGAGGACAATACGAGTATAACAAACCCGCTTAAAAATAGAGTTTCTCCCCTCATTTTCTGACGTATTCCGGCGTTAATATTTATAACAATGCAACAAAGTAAACACTTTTTTCTGAATGTGTATCGAAAATCAAAAAAAAAGCAGGAAAACCAAAAATGGGAAGAAAACCGTTTCGCTTTCTTCCCATTCAATTTATTGGTGATCCGTTTTTTTTATACCTCTGCTTGTTTTCGGCACCACCAGCCAAACCATGCAATGACCACAAAACACACAAACGGCAAAAAGAACGATACGCGGGCGGAAGAAAGCGCGTCGCCAAACCAATCGGCATTATCCAACAGCCAACCTTGCGCAGGAGGGAAAATTGCGCCGCCGCCGATAGCAAGAATCAGCCCTGCCGATGCAAGTTTCGCCTCGTCGCCCATCCCTTTGAGCGCAATGCCGTAAATCGTGGGAAACATCAGCGACATACAGGCGGAAATCGCCACAATCAAATACAGACCGACTATGCCGTGAATAAAAATTGCGCCGAGCGTGAAAATTCCGCCGCCAATGGCAAGCGTCATCAGCAGCAGACTCGGTTTGAAATATTTCAAAAGATAGGTACAGATAAAACGGCTCGAAACAAAAATCGCCATCGCCACAATGTTGTAGCCCTGCGCGGTTTCTTTCGCCATCCCAAGTTCGTGTTCGGCATACTGGATAATAAATGTCCACACCATAATCTGCACGCCGACATAAAAAGCCTGCGCCACCACCGACCATACATAACGCTTGTTGGCAAACAGATTCTTTACCGTCTGCCCGATAGAATACTGCCCTTCATCGGCAGCTGTTATTTTTGGCAGGCGGGCGATAAAAAACAGAATCAGAAAAAACAGAACTACCAATCCGAGAATCAGATACGGGCCGCTCACAATATCGAGATCGCTTTGCTGAATTTGCGTGAACTGTTCGGGGTTTGTGTCGCGCAAAATACGCAAATCGGCTTCCGTGTTTTTACTGAGGCGGGCAAGGATAAACTCCTTGGCGATAAACATTCCGGTGATCGAGCCTATGGGGTTGAAAGCCTGAGCAAAATTCAGCCGCCGTGTCGAACTTTCATCCGGTCCCAATGCCAGAATATAGGGATTGGACGTGGTTTCGAGAAACGACAACCCGCAGGTCATCACAAAATAAGCAATCAGGAACGCCCAGAAAGCCATCGCATTTCCCGCCGGAATAAACAGCAGGCAACCGGTTGAATAGAGCGCAAGTCCAACGAAAATGCCGTTTTTGTAATTAAACTTGCGGATAAAAAGCGCCGCCGGAATTGCCATAAAACAGTAGCCGCCATAAAAAGCGAACTGCACAAGCGAACTCTCAAAATTGCTTATCAGCAGGATTTTTTTGAACGCCGCCACCATCGGATTCGTGATGTCGTTGGCGAAACCCCACAGCGCAAACAGCGAGGTTAT